>WREM01000001.1 GCA_009779335.1 Streptococcaceae bacterium
ACTGCTCCAAGAGTCATAGAAGGTTGAACAGTAATATTGTTTGAAATTTTTGTTGTTTTATTAAGACCGTTTGTCCATGATAATGTTGCAGTCCCTGAAATTGTTCCATCTGCATTAGTAGCTGTAGGTGTCCAATCGAGTTGAACATTAGCACCTAAGTAAGCCGCATTATCCCAATGAAGGTCGTTATTGGCATAACCACCACCTTGAGGTCCGAGAGAAACTCCCTGAGAATCTTTATTGAAGCTCCCGTTTGCATCCGTACTCATGATTGTGATTTGGTTCAATGAACTTGTTGCAGAATAACCATCTGGGGAGTTCCCAACTAACGGAAGTTTATTTGGCAAACTTCCTGCACTGCTATAATTCATTGGAGATTGGTCATATTGAGTTAAGTTAGTACCAAAATAGAATGTATTAGGTAATCCATTATAAGTGTTTCCTTGTCCAGGAACTCCAGCTGGCATTACTGTACCATTTGTTCCACCAATACCGAGCAAAGGTCCACTACCATTTAATTTTACATCTTTAGGGGCTGTAGGGGTAAGGATGAATCCCATACCATCAGCCATCCCTTGTTGTTGAGTACCAACCATGATAAGCGGTCCATTTGTCCCTTGAGCAAATGTACCTTGAACAGTTGCTGCTTGCGTCATGTCAATCTGACGTGTTAATTGCATACCACCAACTTGTGTTTGCCCACCATTTAACGCATTATTCCCTGGATCAAGCGTCAACTGTGCAGTTGGTACTTTTTGACCAAACATATTCACACTATTGAGCCATTGAGTAGATCCTTGAGAAAGCCAGTTTGTTCCGTTAGTAATACCATCAGTTGATGCCAAAGGTCCATAAGGAAGCCCTGCGGCTTGGTCGGCATTGCTAACTGTGTCAATCGTTTGGCTAAATGTTGCTGCACTAGCTTTGATTGAAGCATTGGCTGCCGCAGCACTGTCGGCTTGCATAACTTTTGAGACAGATGGTGCTACTGCACCACCCACAAGTGCTGAAAGCACGGTTGCTGAGTAAAGCCAAGATTTCCCTGACTTCCACGTACGATAGTTTGTGCGATTAGCTTCAGAACGATTCAATCTTGGGTTCTTGCTAGCGACATGTTTGTTTGATTTGTTTTTCACAAATTCTCCTTTTCTTTCTTTGTATAAATTTTTACAATTACCTTTACTTAACTTAAATGTAATTGTTTCTTAATTTTAACATAAATAATGAAAAATTTGTGAAATTAAAAATATAAAAAACATTACCCGAAGAGGCAATGTCTCAGTGGTTTTTTTAGAATTTATGTCCTAAAAAAACAGAAAGAAGGAATTGGTTTATGACAGTTGACATGTCGGTTATTTTTATTAGCTGGATATAAATAAGTCGAATGAAAAAGTCATAATCCATTTATATTTTACCACTAAAATAAAAAAATACCGTCACCAAGAAATAATAAAAAAAGCTCTCCAGGTAACCGTTGTTGGAGAGCCTAAGCGTTCTCTTCTTTACAATTTTACGAATTAAGAAAAACTATATTAGTGAGGAACGATTCTATTATATCATATATCAAAATAATAATAAAAAAAGACCTCACCATGTAGGCAAGGTCTTAAAAATTATGAAAAAAATCTAACTATCGCTGTATCGCTAGATACATTTATTATTATATCACATATTAAATTAAATACCTTATGAAATGTATTATCTGACTCTCAACCGTTGTCCAATTTGTATAACATTAGGATTTGACAGATTATTGAGCCGTTGGAGGTTTTGCCAAGTTGTACCATATCTTGAAGCAATTCCTGAAAGTGTTTCGCCACGTTGAACCACATGAAACTGTTGAGCAGGGGCTGGAGCAGTTCCTTGGTTGATTATCTCCTGGATTCGATTAAAATACGTACCGAGCAGACGCTGTCGGTCAGCTCCATTGCCAAAACGCCCTGCACGAGTTTCATTGGCTAAAATCTGATGGGTTTGTGCGGCACTATTTACCTTTGCACGTTCATTAACAATAGCTTGAACGCCAGTGAATAAGCTACCAAGAGCTTGTTGACGTGCTGTTCCTGAGCCCCATTTGCCTTGTTGAACTTCTGTCGCTAATTGCTCGAGCGTTTTTCCAGAAGGCGATTGTGGGGCAGGCTGTGGAGCAGATGTTTGTTGTCCCATATATTTTCTGATTTCCTGAATAAAGTAATCTTTTACTCGATTCACGTCTCGGCCATGAAGTTCCCAAGAGCGATGTGGGCAAGCGGTAGCAGAAAATTCACGGTGTAATCGGACAGTGTCACGATTGGGCTGAAGATTATATTTTTTCATAAAATCAGCCACATCACGAAAAACAGCTTGTTCATTGGCACGGAAAGTCGCTTCATTTCCCATAGATTGGCAAACTTCCCAAGAAACTCCCCAAGTATTTGCATTGGTATTTCCTGCATGCCACGCCATATTATTATAAGATTCTGCTTGCCATCTGCCATCAGAGGCAATATAGACATGGGCAAATCCTAAAGTCGCCTGACGTGTCGGCAACCACCCTCGATAAAAAGCAGTGGTTGCGTTTTGGCTTCCTGCATCATTATGTATTACAACAAATCGAGGTGCTCCTGGTCGAGCACCCACAATTCCTGGTCTAAAATTACTCATAGTCTTTCTCCTTTGTTTTATTTATTACTTCTTTTTGTAATTTACTATCGATCCATTGCTCGATGCCGTTTGGAATCCAACCGCCCATCTTCTTCCAGTTAATCAATATACTTGAGAGATAACTCAAGGAAAGCATGATAAGGAAGCCATCAACGGCAAAGTGTAAGGCTTTGGCTTGCAAAAATGGATAAACCAATGTCACACATAAGACCAAAAGTCCGTGCATGACAAGCCCTTCACGAAATTTCCTACTGTTGTAGTCGTTTTGAGCCCAAGCTCGACCCACACCAAGAATGATGTCAAAGGTCACAGCGACAATCAGGCCAAGATAGACCAGATTGTCTGTAATGTTAAAAAAATAAAAGCCTCTATAAATTTCTAGTAATTCGTTCATATTTATCCTCTCTAGTCCACACGATACATAATATCTGACCATATATTTCCAGACTTCCCGTAAAAATGTAATTGAAGAAGCCCCCAGGCTCTTATTTGTATAGCGATTGTTTCGGTAGTTCCCATTATATTAGCGACCCACATCGTTCCCCATTCAGTGATTGGACGTGATGGTTTTGCTTCTTCTGGTAGCTCAATATCGCCTTGCCAAGCAGTATATTGTGTATTTATTTGTAAATTACAAAGCCCATTTACAATCCGATAAGACACATTTGCATTAACGGTTTTCCAGCCTGTATCACTTTTCTTGATATACTGGCTGTCGTCTGTCAACTTATCAGCTTTCAAAGCGTGCTCTATCGATCCTTTAAGTGGTTCAGATAGCTCTAAAATGTCTGCTGTGACCTTTTTCTTGTTGTCAGGTGTCATAGCCATAAATTGACTAATAAACGCTGTACGCTCCAAATCTCGAGCTTCTCGTACCCCTTCAGCTGCGGCTCTTGAACTTTCTGAATTTGCTCGATTAAATTCAGCGGTGACTCTCAATGCTTCAGCATTTGACCGCTGATTCTCAGCGTTTTTGCGGTCTTGTTCTGATGTAAGCCGTGTATTTTCAGATGACTGCCTCAAATCCTCAGCAGATATACGACCAACTTCACCCAAAATTCGCTCATTTTCAGAGATTATCCTTTGGTTTTCAGATGTTTTGCGATTAGCTTCTGCACTTAAACGCTCATTTTCTGAACTTACTCGAATAGCTTCTGCTTTTTCAAAATCTTCCCACTGTGCCTCAGCTAGTTCTTGGAAGCTCAAAAAGTTTTGTTTAATGATTTCATAAGTTGAAATATAGTAATCTGATTGGCTTACGGTCAAATCTGCATTTTCAACTACTCTTAAAACAAAGTTGACAGTAGTAATGGTCTTCTTGTTTTCATCTTGGATTTCAAAATAAGCCAAATTGAAAATCCCATCGACTGAAAAGTTATCTGATCCAAAATTATACTCAAATAAGCCGTCATTAGCTCTTAAAATTGTTCCTTTACCGTCGGTGTATTCACCTTTTGCATTGATTCCTTTGAAAAACAAAGTGCAGCCCTTGATGTTACAGGGCTTTCCTCCTTTTATAACATAGACATGAATAAATCTTCCTGTTTCTCCGACTCGTCCCACAATCGGCGTTTCAGGACTTTGCCTCGATTTGTCAAGATCGACACTTATCGTTTGAACTGCTTCTTCCATCTAGCCCCTTTCTAATTTTTCACAAATAAGGTCAAACACTTCCGCTTCTTTCCCTGAAAATGTTTCACTGTAATTATTGAGTGCTTCTAAAAGACTTTGAACTTGCAAGCTATACTCGCTTAAATTCACAGATAAAAGCTCGCCATAAAGTTCATTAAAAGCCATTAAAAAAGCACCTTCTTTTTCTTTATCGGAAAAAACAAAGTGCCCATCTTCTTGTTTAGGTTGACCATCACTATCTAAATCAGCGTATTTTTGAATAAGCTCCAAACGGTCCGTATCATATTCTTGGAATTTATCCTTGAATTGATTGACAATTTTCGTACGGTGTCGGCTGACTGCTCCTGAAAGTTTTAATCCAAAAATCAGTTCCGTAGTCTCAAGAAGTTCCTGAGGATATAATTTGATTATCATTTGTTGTCTCCTTTTTTATGCTATTTTTGTCCTTGCACCAGTTGCTGAAATTGCATATAGTCCATCTTTTCCGAATCCAATTCCCCAGCCGTTCCCACTGGAAACATCACGAATTATTGGGCATGTTACACCAGACCCAGTGCCAAGAGCATAGGTTGTAAAACTAAGGACATGATCCTTATGACCACAAGCAACAGGCTGGTTAAAATGTACCCTGTCAAAGAAAGTAAATCCTGCCGAAACATTCGTCCAAGAAGGTGCAGTCCTGCTCCACAGAAGTCTTGGAGTGTCATTGGTACTTCCAGAATTTCTTGCAGTAATCGCAAAAATATTTGTGCTTTCATACAGTCTGATTGACGGCCCTGGTCCGTAAGAGGTAAGCGTTGTATAAACCATCGTCGCTTTCAGGAGAGCATCTCCATAAAAGTTCAATCCACTACTATCTAATGATGTGATGAGTGAAGTTCCACTATAAAAGTTAATAGCTGTCGGCGTTATTCGGACTGTACTGTTCCAAGAAGCCAATCCGACCTGAACCGCATTAGTTGCAAGTTTATCTGATGTGATACTATTCGCACCAATACGGGCAGCATTGAGTGTTCCTGTCGTAATATTAGCGGCATTGATATTAGTAATATTCACATTTGAAGCATTAATTGTGCCTGTGGTGATATTTGAAGCATCAAGAGGAACATCAGCCAAAAGATTAACCCACGAGCCATTTATATATTTGAAAATATTTGACACGTCGCCGTCTTGTTGGAAATATAAATCTCCACCTGATGCGTTTTCTGGAAATCCAGCACTTGCGTTTCCGTAAAAGTTTGTACTTTTTCCGTCAGCTCCTAAAATGGCATTTAATGCCTGCTGTTGCAAACTTGATGTCGCTGCCCTGACTTCGGCCAAAGAGCTGTTTACAATGCTCGAGAGCGTTGCTTTTTTAGCTCCTAGGCGGTAATTCTTATAAGTTTCTCCGAGAACATCCCAAGTTGTTTCCATGACCCGAGCTTCAGTTTCAATATCAAATTCCGTGAAAAAGACCTTGACTGTATCTGCAAGGTCTAAAATTTCAGGTGCTGTTTTATCAATCATTTTGGAGAAATCCAACGTTGAAATATTCATACTGACTTTTGGCACACCGACTTCATTTTCAATAATATAACGCTGCGCACGAGTTCGGAGCTTAGATTCACTAAATGGCTCATCCAATTCAAACTCATCTGAAAAATCTACTAAAAGCGTACGCCTGTTTGGATATTTATTGATATAGTCACTATCAACCACAAGCTCTGGCAATGTATAAACTTTTTCATCCATTACAACCACAGGATAAATACTGGTGTAGGTGTTCAAAATACTTTCTTCTTGCTCGAAATTAGTCAAGTTGCGACCGTAAGCCAATAGTGTATTTGAATAACGCCCACGCTGTGTATGTAATCTGATGTGATAATTATCGAACTCATACTCACCGCCCCAATAATCAAGAATTGACCCACGACGACCAGCCAAAACTTGACGTGGATTTTCAAAGTCTGGCACTTTCCATTCACTGGTTGAAACAGTATTGTTAGATGACCAAAACGTGAACGGGTGGGGTTCTAAAATAGATTGACCCCATGCTTGTAATGCTTGCAATCCATCACAATTCAGTGCCGTAGTTTGCGGTTTGAGTGTCAGTTCTTGGGTTAAATAACTGATGTGTTCTGCATGGACTTTCAGATTGCCTTTCAAATCTTTTGTGACTTGTGCAATCCTAAAGCGTTGTTTTTTCAGTACGTTCCCAGCGTCTGCCAAAATAATATTATTGATTTTAAGGTGATTGGAGTAAGCCCCACCTTTTTTGTAGGTCAAATCAAGCTCAAACTTATCATTTAAGCCTTCAGTAACCACACAAGTCAGGCTGTCTGTTAATATTCCAATCCCTAGATTTTCAAAATTTTCTGTGCTTGCACTATAAATTCTTGGTGTCATACTCTTAGCCTCCATTTCGGTATGATCGAGACAGAAAAGTTAGGCTGTGTGTTCCACTCAACCACACTCGTCCCGAGTGGTATTGACGGGAAAGGGTAAGTATTGACTAATTGCATAACACTTTCTGTCCCTGAAAGATTGGTCACAGTTTGATTTTCACAATCAATCACTGCTCCATCAGTTAGATTTTTCAAGACAAAATCTTTTTCTCCGATGTTTAATGTAATATTTCCTGTCCCTGTAATCCGAATAATAGGGAGGGCTGGTAATCGTCCAGCATTGACCACCGATTCGCCATTGAATAAAGTTCTTTCAGCGAGCCCTGTTTTAACAAACTTATTCGGTTGAAACTGGAAAGGCACTTCAAAAAAAGCAACACGTGGATTTCTACGAGTGATAGACGTTTGACCGACAATGCGTGCCAAATATTGATTTTCTATATCTCCTGCCCACTCAAAAGGCCTAAAACCTGTCATGTTAGAAAGCCAGTCTTTGGCTTCATAAATCTGCTTTTCAATGTTTGAATAATTTCTCGGATTAAAAGTCATCAAAAAAGAAAGTGGAAAATCAATCGATTCAAGACGGTCACGGTCAAGTAAGACTAAGCCATCACGACCTGCAACTTTTACTTCTTCAATTTGTTTTTGTGCACTTAAAAATTTAATTTCAGACCTCAAAGCGAGGCCGAAATCCGTTAAGTTTTTATTATTAAATTTAACACTCAAAAGCTACCCCTCTCATCTTTTAGCATACGGTCTGCAATTTTCTCAAGTGTCTCGACAATGTCCTCTTCACCTGACCATTCCACGTTAAACTGATTATGATTGACGACCGTGCGATTACTTGTGTTTGTTGTTCCAAGGCCAATATCACCAGAAACACCTGCAATGGCAAGTTCTGGCGATAGAGCTTTGCCTAAAATAATATTGTTCATCTCATCCATTGCTTGCTGAACACCTTTGATATTGGTTGAAATACCAATCGCCAATCCTTCAGGGATCATCTTACCGATTTGGTCACGGAAAACACTTGAAGGCGATTTGATACCGAGGAAGCCCTTCACGCCATCAAGCATAGCACCACCTATGTTTTTAACGGCATTTACTGCATTGTTAAACATTGAACCAACACCGTTAATTAAACCTTGAATGATGTCTTTTCCGATTTGAAAGAGGTCAATATTTCTTACAACGTTCAAAACGGCATTTTTCATTTCATTAAACTTATCAAGAGCTCTGCCAGGCAGCGACGCAAACCAGTTAATGATTCCATCGATAATTTCTTTTGCTTTTCTAAGCAAATCATCTTTTGTAGTTCCAAAGAATCGCAAAATAAAGTCGATGGCGTTTGAAAAAGTCTTTTTAATGTACTCCCAAACAGCACCGAAAATATCTTTAATTCCATTCCACACCATGGTCCAGTCGCCGTTAATGATTCCAGTTACAACCTTTATAATACCCATAATGATATTGATGGCGGTCTCGACAATGTTTTTTATCTGATTCCACACGGGTTCTAAAATAAATACCAGAGCCATAAAGACTTGGCCGATAACCTCGCAAATTTTTCCAACAGCTTGCATGATCTGAGTCCCATTTTCGTCCCAGAATTTTTTAATGCTTGAAATGATTGAATTAAACCACCCTATCAAAGCATCAATAGCTGGTTGTATAAATTGCAGAAATTCATGGACTTTATTTCTGAAAGTTTCAGAACTTGCATAAGCCACCGCAAAAGCGGTCACTAAAAGATAAATAATTCCTATAACCATACCGACAGGATTTGAAAATAGGGTTAAGAAAGACCCTGCCTTTTCTATCATTGTTCCCATTGTGAAGAAGGAAACTCCAACGGCTAAAACAGCAGGTATAATTGGCAATATCTTTTCAATGACTGGCCACCATTTTTCAATAGCTGTGACAATATTCGTGATAATTGGTCCGACTTGTTTTCCAAGATTATCGAAAACAGTAATTAGACTCTTCATAATATCTTTAATTTTGTCCTCACCGATTGATTCGATGATCGATTCACCGAAACGAGCAAAGGCGGATTTGATATTTCCGATAATTCCTTCAAAGGTCACACCAGTAGCGGCCATAACTCCGCCCATGTTAGACCATTCAGCGTCAATTTTAGAAGCACCTTTTGAGAGAATTTCCTCAAATTGTGCCCATGACATTGAACCGCCTTCCATGTTCTTTCTGACTTCATCCATTGACCAACCTGTGGCATCAGAGACCATTTTCATGGCATTAGGTACAGCAAGTTTGAACTGGTCAAAGGTTCGGAGTGTCACACGACCATCAGCGGCCATTTTAGCAAGAGCATCTCCTGCCTGTGCCAATCCTTCTTCAGTTGCATTTCCGACACCTGCAAGGATTTTGGACATATCCTTGAATACATCCACTGACCTATGCAGGTCCATTCCAGTTGCATTAAATGCGGCCACTGCTTTGGAAGCCGTAGGCATGGAGATAGATGTCCCACGTACAAAGGCGTTGACTGAAGCCGTTGCAACAGCGGCAGCCTCAGGATAACCTTTGGCCAAGTATTTATCTACAACTTGCCCAAATTCAGATAAAGACATCTGTGTACCTTTTGTCATACGTTCGGCGGCTGTTTTTACATCACCGAAAGATTTGTCAGCGTCTGCTCCCATAGATTTGAAAGTCATGTTTGCCTTTGTCATGGCATCCATACGTTCCATACCACTTTGTACGGCTTTTACGACACCAGCGACTGAAATCCCAACTGTGGCGAGTGTTGTAGCTGCACCACCACCAAAGGCTTTCATTGTTCCGCCGACTTCTTGGAGTTGACCACCGAACTTACCAAGACCAGCCATAGCGGCATTGAACATTCCGCCCATACCAGTACCTGTTTTATTAGAATTTCTTTCTAAACCATCAAGTTGGTTACGAGTCTGTGCAATTTGCTGATTGACGTTTCCGCTGTCGAGGTCAATTTGTATTAAGACTTTACCATCAGCCATGTTCCACCTCCTCTCATTTCTAGGCATACAAAAAACTCAGTCAAATTTGACTGAGCATCGTTATTTTTTTAAGTTAGATATTATTTAATCCAACGATCAACGCTGTAATCTTTACCGCAACTTTGGCAAACCATCATAATCCGTGTTTGTTGTACTCCAAATATTGAAATAGGTTTTTGTCCCATTCTGATGACATCTTTACTATGACATTTCGGACAAATTGCACCTGATTTGATAAGATTATTTTGTACTTGTTTTTTAGCATTTTCAGATTTTATTTTATCGTTATCAGCTCTTAGTTTAATAATTCTAGCTTTTTCGATTTTTTCGTCTTCAGAAAGTAAGTGCTCATCTTTAGACAGCAAAGCCTGTTCTTTCTTGTTTTTGTCAGTTCCCCTAGCAATTAGCCATATCAACACAAGTATTATTATACCAACACCTGATGTCGAAACACTAAACGCAATAGCAAGAACAATAACAAGCACCTTAAACCAGTTCGACTTTTTCCATAATTCCTTAAATTTTTCCATTCTCTACCTCCTGAAACTGCTTTGTGTTTAATAGTATTACACAAAACGAAACATTTTAATAGAGCAATGCAAAAAAATCAATCAGGAAGCTCATAGATTTCTTGGAGTTCCATCATACGTTGTTTTTCTTCTGTACTTGTATTTTTTTTAGGTTTCCAAGTACGTATTTCTAGTACCTGTTTGAACTTGGTATCATCAGGTAGGTGCTTGAAAAGCATCTGAAACTTTTTCCAAGACAGATGCCCAATCTGCTCATGTAAGTCCATGTGATAGGCTTGCATAAAGCTCACAAAGATAATTTCTGCATCAAAGGCAAAAGAAAAGAGCCTCTCTTGAGGCTCTGATTCTCTCCTTGGCATGACGTTTCCTTTAAGGTCATAGACCTCTTTGATTTCTTCTTTTTGAATATATTCCGAAAAAATAGTCTGGAAAAGTCTTGCTTTTTTCTCAAATGGTACATCTTTACCACTGATTAGGAACTCCAAAGCAATATCGACTTTTTGAAAATTATTGAGCGTTTTATCCTCTAAAATTTCATAGACATCGAGCACATTATCAAAGCTCAAGTTCAAAGGATAAGTGACAGCCTCAAACTCAATCGAAGCCGTCAAAGGTTCGTTAAGTTTGAACATCACGAGTCCTCCTATTTATTTTTGCGTTTTTCTTTGAGGTATTTCTTTTTGAATTTCTCTTGGTCTTTTATCTGACTTTCAAAACGCTTCCCAACTTCTAAACCAAGTGATTCAGAGACTTGTGGTAATACAGTATATAGCAGTGTTCCGACGTCGCTATATACTTTATAAATTTTGTTAAAAGAACCTTTACCTAATAGCAAATCAAAACTTTCACGTGCGATTTTTACTTCTAAATCAGACATACGAGAAAATTTTGAGACTTTTGAATTTTCGTCATTTTCAAGCTCTGCGACTTCCTTTTTGAATTTTGTTTTTAGCGATTTTTCAAACTTTTCAGGGTTATCGTAAATATCGAACAATTTCGCCACATTCTCACGTGTCGCTTCAAATTCAAATTCAACCTCTCCGACTCGGACAGGAATGACGTCTTTTTTTATATCAATTTGTATCATGATTTCTCCTTAATTAAGCACCAGGCGTGATTGTTGGTGTTTCTGCATAGATAAGTGAACACTTAAAGTCTTCATAAGCTGCGGCATCTCCTGACCCTGCAACAATATTGAGTGCTTTTGCAACCCCCAAGACAACTGTTCCGTCATTTTCAGTAATACGAAACCAAACTTTACGATCATCATCGTTTTGTGAGCGTTTCTTCTCTGCAATCAATTTCTGAGCTGGATTGGTTGGATTCCAAGTTCCTTCAAAATCCCACTTTTCAGCACGACCAACTAAATAATCAATCTCATTTCCATCTCCTGCATAATCTGCAAAAGTTTCAGTTTTTTCTTCTGAATTGTCATTGACCGTAGTAATAAATTCAGCTAGTGCTAAAAATCCAGTCGTTGGTGCAGCCGTGTCAGAAGATGACCAAGGTGCAATTTCATGTAATCGTAGGGCATTTTTTTTACGTGCCATTTCAAGATTCCTCCGTTTTTTTAATAATTAAATTGGCGGTCACATCGAGTAAATAAATGTACCAGCCGTCTTTCTCCACTTCACGCAGTGAAGGGGTGGACACTTCTAAACCCTCAAACTCATACGAATCATTATTTGAGGGGATAGAGATGTCAAAATCAGAAAGCCAAGCGTGAATCTTCCACATTGTATCGCTTGCTACTGTTTGATTTTTTGTCTTTATGCCGATAGCATAAGGCAGTTTCATTTCACAATCCCCATTCATCCAACGGGTGACTTCTTTGCCACCTGATAATGGATAAACACGCAGTGATTCATGAAATCCAATAAAACCGATTTTAGCTTTAAGGCCTAGGTCTTGGATGACATTGATTTCATCCGTTAAACAGTTTATAAAATCATTTGTCATTTCACACCTAATCCTTTCACAAATGCTTGTTTCCAGTTATCGCTATACGCATTTTTTGCACTATCCAGCCATTTCGGACCAGTTCCAGGTGTGGTATATTTCCAACCCTTTGGAGCGAAATATTGACGCCGTGCGTAAGATGCAGAATATTCCACATCTGAATTTCTTGTCACATGTCCACTGGCTCGCAAATCACCCTCTTTTTTAGGGACGAATCGCTCCATGTCCATCAGCATTTGATTAGCCATAGCGTGCTTTGCATAATTCGAATTTTCATTACTGAGCTTATGATCAATACCTGAAAGGTCAATGGACACACGAACGTTTACCATTACTTCACCCCAATCTTTCGGCTGAGTAATCCTGTACCCAAAAGCATGACATAAACTTCTGAAGCAATGTTTTTCAGTGGGGTACTTTCTGTTACGTTATCGAACTGGTCATCAGACATGAGCCCCGTTTTATACATCCATTCTATTTGCAAAGCCATTGCTTGCTTGAATTTTTGTTTTCTGTACTCATGGTCTTCTTCCAGGTTATGATGCCTATAAAAATCACGAGTCAATGCATCCAGCAAAAGAGAAGCACGGCGTTCTAATTGTGTAAATCGGACATTGTCTAAAATCTCAATCGAACAATACGTGTTATTAAATTCATTGATTGTTAAATAGGCCATAAGCCCCCCTTATACAATAAAAAGGGGCTATTTTTCAGCCCCTTTAACTTCTTCTATAATTGCTCTACCTTTAAGAGCCGATGCACGACCCTCGCTTTCAGTGGCAAGCAATTCCTTTAGTCGTTTTTTAGATGTATTCTCTGGGAACACATCTCCTTTTTTATAGATTTTCTGTGACTGTTTGTCATAGAAATCAACTAAAACAGTATAGATAATGGATCACCTGCTTTCTATTCTGACTGCTCTTTCAACTTTTTAAGTTCAGTCTTGAGCTTTTTATTTTCAGCTTGTAATTTTTCAAGCTGTACATCTTCAGTAGAACCTGCTTTTTCAAGCACTTTACCTGTTTTTTCATGAATGACAGACCAGCCATCTTTGAGATAGCTGGCTTTATCTGATTCATGGATTTGTAAAACACGGTTTAATTTTTTTACTAACATTGTGTACCTCCTTTATTGAAATACGGTGGCTTTTCCGTCTGCTAAAATGAATAGGTTTTGGAAAGAGCCTTTTGCTTGTGTTGCATTTCCCATAGCCAAACCTGGCGGAAAACTAGCTGAACTAAAGGTCAGTGTTTTTGAATTAAGGGATAATACCTGCATTCCTGAGGGCGTTGAATTTACTGAGGCATCAGCCATCATTGGTACTGATACATTTACTTGACCCACAAAACGTTCAAGAAGCGGTGAAAGTGACTCAATGTTCACAGACTGTGTCGCAAATGTACCAGTTACATTTGTATCTGGCGTATAGTCTATGTCTCCCCATACACTAAGAAGAGCGATATTTTCTGAAATCTCCCAAGCTAAAACGTTGATGTCCACATCTAAGACAGCATTATGTGTTCCGCTTTTAGTACGTGCAAAATGCAAGCCTTCAGTTACACGTAATCCGCCTTCAAGGCGTTCATTACTTGTTCCATCAATCAATGTCGCCCATAATCGACCGAATATATTGCGACCTGCTTTTGATTTTCTCAAATCGTTCATGTTGCACCTCCTATTTCACAGCAAATGCGATTCCGTCTTCTTTTCCTTCAAATACGAGTACATCATCGTAACATTGCTCGTAGTAGTGGTAATTTCCAGACGTTGCCGCTGATGGTTCATCTAAACCAGCGAATGTATATTTTTGAGGTGCAGCCATTGAAGGAATATGAATAAGCATCATTTGGATTTGTTTTGATCCTGGTGCTTCAACAGCTCCTTCAGTGAAATCATAAGCTGTTTTGAAACGGTTAGATGGTACGTCAATCAACTCAATATTATCCAAACGTGAGATGATACGGCTCACGTCTTCACGACGGTCACCAACGTTTAATGTACGCATCAAACCTTCAGCATTTTTCAAGATTTTCTTCACTTGAGGTGTCACGTAAAGGACACGGTTTGCTGGCACACTTTGCTCATCCATTTCAGTCATCATTGTGTCGAAAGTATCGAGAATATTGTCTGTTTCAATTTCTACATCGTAGATATTGTCAGGCACTGCCGCTTCTGTTTTAGCAAATAAGCTAGAGAACATTTGGGCATCCATTTCTGGTACTTTTTCTTGGTCATTAAATGAGCGAGTAATGTTCGCAATAGTCGTTGTCCAGTTGTTTTCATCAATATCTGAAGGATCAACCAATGTTTGCCAGAAACGCTCATTTGTAAGTTCATACGTGATCCATTCATTTGAGTAGTTTGCTGTTACATCCTTGGCTACAACTGTACGACGTGCACGGTCTTTACGTCCCTCAGTGATTGTGAGTTTCGGAACTTTAACTGTCTTTTGTCCAATCCATTTGAGTAAATTGTTAGACGGTGAGCTCCATAAGCGTTGCGAATAAAGCACCCCATTTTCTGAAAAGTGTTTTTGTAATCCTTGTTGGTAAGATTCTGCATAGTTAATAGTCATTAGTTAATTCTCCTTAAAATTATTTTAGAGACCAAGCGTCAGCAAAGGCTTGAGCTTGATCCACTGGTGGTGTATTTGGTTCAGGATTCCCTGGGTTAGTGATTGTTGGTTTGGCTGGTTCAGCTTTAGTTCCAAAAAGGTAAGTATTTTCTTTTTGTACTGTTTCAAGCTGTGCAGTTAGACCATTTAACACCCCCTTGTCATCCAATGAGATATTTTCACGATTGAGCAAAGGCAAAACTGTTTTGAAATTTTTAGCACCTGCGGCTTGCAAGGCGAGCTGAATTTCATAATCTGTTTTACTATCCAATAGAGCAGTAGCCGCCGCTTCATCTTTAGACTTGATTTCTTCTTGCAAGTCTTTCAGTTGATTGTGTAGCTCCTCATTGTCTTTATTAGATTCTGTGAGTGTCGTAATTTTTTCGTCACGTTCTTCAATTTGTGATTTGTAACCATCACGTTCGCTTTCTGCACTATGTAATTGTGCTTTAAGACCATTGACTTCTTTGTCACTTGCAGACATGATTTTATCAATCACATCATCTGCAAGCTCTAAGCCTTTTAGAAATTCACGTTTCATAGTTCCTCCACATTTTTTTATATTTGCCTTTTTTTCATTGTCTTGCCTAGGACAACAAAAAACGCCAAACAATCTGCTCAGCGTTTTCTTACTATAAATATTATATCAACTTTTTTGGTGTTTTTTTCCTTGATTTTAAGCAATTTGTTGCAGGTTATGCGAAAAATCTTTCTCTTGCATAATTTCTGACTAAGAAATCATGTTCATCTATTAAATCACGCAAGCCAGAACGCAGGCCATTCAATCTTGTCTGATATTTCAAAATAGAATCTTGGTCTTGTAGCTTTTTGGCTGCTTCAAGATTTTTCTTCGACAATCTGATTTCACGTTCATAAGTACGTTGTCTGACTTGCTCTTTTGCATTTCCCATCGCTTGTTCAGGTGTAATGTCACGATTAGGATCATCAGGTAATTTATTGATACCAATGACAAAAGGGGTAAGCGTATGGGAGCAGTTTATTCCAAATGTCCCACTCGGTTCACCCCAGCCATAATCGTGCAAACTAGGAACATACCCAATCGCAGGGTCACCTGATTCAAAACCTTGTGCCTGCTTTGTGACCACTCCACCCTGAATCGGTGCACAAGCAGGACGTGCGGCAGCATGAGAACTCATATAAAAGGTATCAACACCGAACGCTTCAGATGCCATGACTCGCATTTCATTATAGACCCGATAAACCGTTGATTGTGTGACCGTTCTTGCATAATTGGCAATAGACCACACGTTGCCACCTTTATCTATAAATTCAGATGGGATGCCTTTATTCAGCCATTCCATGACCACATCCTTTATAGCTTTATCTTTGGATTTTAGCCCTGCGGTTACTTCAGCAACAATTTGCTCAAGCATGGATTGATATTGTTTCATGGCTGCATTACTGCCAAAATGAGTGGTCAAGAGTGTCTGATTGATAAAATTATCGATCTCACGAAAAGTCTGATTGAAATAAGCGTCCAACATATTTTTAATTGGGGCATAGGCTGGAGTCATTAGCGTTGCTTTTGCTAATTCTTTCCACGTGTCGTCATATAAATTTTGAGCATCTTTGACGAGTATTTTATAAAGCAAATCTTCAGCTTTGCCTGTCTGACTTGCTATATATTTTATTCTGTCACTTCCCAATTTTTCAAATTCTTTATATTTTTCAAGTTGCCACATGAAAGGATTTTGTTCTAACTCATAAGCACTAGCTTTAGTTAGTGCCTCAATCATATCTAAATATAAATCTTGTTGGATTTGTGCATAAATCTCACCAATTCGTGCACTCTGCATAGTTGCTGGTATATACATTAAACACCACCTTCAAATATTGCACGGTCAGACCCTCTTATCTTTGTGTCGAGTGATGCTGCTTGCTCTTCTTTGAGTTCAGTAAGCATTTCATCAATTTCCTCTTCAGACACGTTCCATAATTTTTTCATGGCATGACGACGACTGACTAACCCTGAAACCATAGCCTTACTTAAAAAATCAAGCTCACTTTTACGGTCTAAAAAGACTCCGTCATCAAAATCAATTTTAATATCTTCAAGTGTAGGGATATTGCCACCATATAAACCATACGACTTAGCCAGTTCAAGACATGAAATAATCAATTCTTTAATCGTACGCTCAACACTCGTCAAGTGGCTGTTTCTTGTTTGATAGGTCATTGAATTTTCAGAGACCACTTCTGTGGCTGTTTTCATACCCATAGCGTCAAAAGTAAATGTCCCAGTTGAAAGTCCAATTTCCACCTCAAGTGTACGCATGAAGTGATTGAGTGAACGGATATATGAATCCGAACGGATTGGCGTTGTGACATCCAAAATCTTATTATCATCAATACCACCTCCATATTTCAAAAAGACGTTTTGGTTTGTATCAAAATATTGCTTTGGTTTTTCGCCTTCACTGGCAACCGTAGTCAATCCATCAGGAATAAGCACACGGCGTTGACCCATTTTGATTTCCCAGCGGTACTGGTCATACGTCGTGTTAATCTGCCTGAGCGTTGTTGTAGCATTATCATAGACTGATAACCCCAAAGGACTTGTAATGTTCTTATTATTAAATCCAAACGGCTTCATATAAGTAAACAAGGGACGAGAAAAGTCTTTGAGTATGCTTTCTTTTTCTAAGTTCTCGAAATAGTCTGTAAGCGGCACTTGTATGCCTACTCTATCTGATATTTCCGAGCGATAGAGTTCATTCGTAATGACATACTTGTCGCCGTCCCATTCGTGAAACTCCAGCAAAGTATAATAAAGGACACGACTGCCATCTTTTTTCTGCATGTGTGTTGCAATCGCTGCCTCATTTATATCATTGGTATTAGAACGCAGAGGGAAGAAGCTCGGAGCTTGTGCATAGGCAATTTTAATTTGACCATCATCATGATAAGGCTTCATTGCCAATCCACCTAATGCAAGGCCACTTTCCAAGTATCGCTCAAAATTTTTTGCAAAATCATTATTGTTAAAAATTTCTTTTGCATACTCTTGAGCTGTTTCGTCCTCAATCGTGAAATCCATCTGCTCATTGAAAATAAGGGAAGCTAATCGACGGCAGACGACTTTTGCCATGTTCAGGCTTATAAAATCACGCTTTACCGCATCTCCACTTGTGTTTTTATATGTTATTTGAGGGAATTTCCCATTGAAAAATTTGAGGTTATCTTGAATACGATCGTATTCTTCTGAACTTACTCCTATTTTTGGATGATCCGTGATTTTTGCTAATTCATTACCGCTCACTTTTGCCACCCCTTTCTGTATAAAATTTCTTAGTCGTTGCCACATTCATGTCATCTCCTTACTTTACATATTTTTGAATTTTATTATCAAATTTTCCTATGTATTTTCCGACATCGCTCTTTTTGTCAAAATATTGTTTGACGAAATTGACTTCATGTACATAAGAGTATCGTGGATATATTTTTCCACCTTTTTGAAAAAACGGTCCTTTACAGCCTAATTTTTTTCTATAAAATGTTTTACTGCTTGATCCACGTCCGCCCATTTTTCAACACCTCGAAACGTTTTATATTTTCATTATCAAAATAAATGACTTCGATATTTTTGAAATCATAGTCTATTGGTTTGCCATAAAGTAAAATTTTTTCAGGTTGGATGCGTCGAATCAGTTCGTCCATTCCTGCACGCCATAACTGCTGTGCTTTTGCATTACGAACGCAACCGACAGTGCTGACTGTCACAATACTTCCTTCAGGTATGCCCTCAAAACAAAAGGAAAAACTTCTCTCATCTGACCAAGAGAGTGTAGGGATAACATTGATCCCTTCCGATTGCCAGTAAGCCCCTAAACATCGACTGCGGTAGATATTATAAATTTGCAAGGCGAGAGGCATATCAACATAAAGGCTAAAATCTGGAGAGAAGACACAGTCAAATTTTTTGAGCAATTTTATATATTTCTCTGGATTCGCCCAAACTCTCTCAAACTGATAATCATCTAAGTAAAAATGGACGCCTTTGTGATAATCCTTTCTTGATTTTGCATAGTTAAATCCCAAAAGCTCCTTTGGAACTTTCAAACTTTTTTCAATGCTGGGGATTTCAAAATCATTGTCGCCATACTCTGCAATATGCAAATTGTATTTTTTAACTGTTCGCATGACAAACTCCTTATAATTTTTTAGCTATTTCATAAATAACAGGTACAGTCACGCTGTTTCCTGCTTGCTTATAGAGTTGAGAGTTACTGTTCACTGCTTCAGCTTTCTCAAAAGTAGAGTCAGGAAAGCCTTGAAGCCTCCAACATTCACGAGGCGTCAGTTTTCTCACTCTCATGTCTTGTAATACGGCATCAGGTTGTGTGGCAACTGTTCCACTATATCCACTTCTGACTGAACCTCTTGCTTTTGGCTGTAAGCTGATGTTGTCGCCATTATTAGCCTCTAAGCAAGGTTTGTGGGGGCTGTTGTTTTTGATTAAAACACCTGCATCTGATTTATTTGCTTTTAGCGTTCTACTCAAACCGTTTAATACGCCCCTGTGATGATTTTGCGAATCGTTGGTATAAAGGCCACCAACCACTACACCGTGTCTATCTTGACCTGTTAAAGTAAACATTGGCTCGCCATTTTCTTTGAATCGTCTGCCATTTTGACGTTTTTCTGATCGATCAGGAGTAAGAACTGGGATAGCAATTTTAGGCATGCGATTGCCACCGTTGCAGGTGTCGAGTGTTGGGCTGATTCCGTCAGTGTCAAAAATTCTTCCAGCTTGTGAGTTGTGACTATTGTTGTAAATATTACCTATTATTTTCGGTATGTTCCCTGAACCACCACCTGCTTTTACTGTTCGAGTTAATCCTTCAGGATCATAAACATTTTGCTCAAAGTGCCAGCCGTTTTTGGTTTTTCCCTTTAGTGGATTGAGAATTTTCAGACCCTCGCCTTTATTGGTTGTGAGTGTTGGACTCAATCCATCTGAAGCATAAACGTTCCCATTCATGCCTTTACCACTGGGATTGATATTTCCTATTGCCTGTACATGAGCTTTTGTGTCTGTTGCTTCGAGAGGAAAAATTTCTCGTCCACATTCTCCTCTAAGATGTCCAATAATGAACACACGCTCTCGGTTCTGTGGGACGCCGAAGTTTTTACTGTTAAGCACTTGCCACTCTGCATCGTACCCGAGTTCATCCAACGTAAAGAGAATGGACTCAAATGTTCTGCCTTTGTCGTGAGATAAAAGCCCCTTGACGTTCTCAAGCAATAATAGGCGTGGTTGGATTTGTTTGGCCGCTCTGGCAATCTCGAAAAAGAGAGTTCCTCGAGTGTCTTCAAATCCAAGCCGATTTCCTGCAACTGAAAAGGCTTGACAAGGGAAGCCACCTGTGATGACGTCAATTTCTCCCTTGAACTTTGCCCATTCTTTGTCTGTAACTGTTGTGATGTCATGGTATTCATGTTCTCCTTCTGTGTTATGTATGGCTTTATATGAGGCTCTTGCGAATTTATCAATTTCACAAAAGCCCACACATTCATGTCCTGTTGCTTCCATTCCTAAGCGAAAACCGCCTATTCCTGCAAATAAATCAAGAAATTTCATACTTTCCCTCCAATCAGAGCAGAGGCTTTAATCTCTGCTTTATTTATAATTTTTGATGGTGGCATGCAGCCTTTGTGTGCAGGGATAAGGATATAAACCTTACATTTTGGACATTTCTGACCATAATGAGCCTGACCTTTTTTGACCATTTCATGTGGGTCTGTTAATTGAACCATTTGAGCCTTGTTTCTCCTTTATAGAATTTTTTCCAAACGAACCAAGCGTAAGAAATTGCACTGCCTTTCATGCTTTCAAAATCGCCATTCATTGCACATTTAAGGCGACTACTTGAGACATAGATGTTTTTAGGTGGATATTGTGAAAATAATTTCTTGCGTGCTTTGCCCTCCAGATAGCGAATGGGCAAAAATAAAGCGAGCTTTCGCTCGTTTTGTAATAGTCGCATTGCCTGTTCAATAAACTGATTGGCGTATTTATAAGGTGGATTGGTTAAAATGTCGCCGTGCCACTGCCCTTGATATTCTAAGAAATCAATTTGCTCAAGTGATCGATAGCCACGAGTGACAATATCTGACGACTTTCCGAGTATGCCATATCTTTTCAAGACACTAACCAAATGACCACCACCTGCTGCACACTCCCAAACATTATTGAAGTCTTCTAATTCAAGTAATAGCTCAAGTGCTTTTGGTTCAGTTGCATAATAATCTAGGTTATCTCTTTCGTATTCTCTGATATTAGCAAAGCCATTCGTTGCAATATGAGTGACGCTGTTTCCTGTCCAGTCTTTCATAGTTTTTTTCTTTTTAACTCCTTATACATGGTTTGATTTCGGGTTTCTGCTCGTTTGAGTTCAGTTTTTAGGGTGACTAATTTTGCCTTTTTCTGACTTAGAGCTTTCTTGGTTAGTACACCTTTTCGTCTGCTGTTGCCAAAAAAAGTACCTAAAAACTGACTATGGTTAATCTGATGTTCCAAATCGCCTATTTTGGAGTGTAAAGATAGCACTTTTTTATTTTGCCGCTTTAATTGTGTCATGCTCACTCCCTTGCTCTTACTGCCACGTCCACCCACATCTTTCACTCCTTTTAAGCCTTGAGGCGTAATAATTTTGCGTTGTCCATACAGAAATACTGGAATAAATCGCACGTGTGGTCATCTACTTTGACTACTTCAGGCTTACTGGTACGGATTGTCTTCTCGTCCCACTGATAACGCTTGTGTTCGTCAATGAAGATTGCATTTTCTGGTATGTCCATATAATAAAAACGCCCCTCGCAGATGAGCGATTGGACGTTGTCGATAAGATTGATTTTGTTTGTTTTCTTGACTGGACTCCATCGGATGTTGAAGTCTCTGTGATACTGATTTCGCAGTGCAGCCTCTGCACTATCTATGGTACGCCGTAAAATAGGCACTTTCTCATAAGCCTCGCCTGTGGTCTTGATGAAGTTATAAACCATTTGACTGAGCTGTGACGGTGCGAGCTTGTTGACCTTACCTGCTGGGCTGTAATAGAGCGTATTGAGCAGTATTACTTTACCGCTTTGTGTAATGCCAAAATGCCCACATGCTGTTGCTGATTGAGCATGACCACCGTCTAACGCATAACAGCGATTAGTGATAGGGTCATCCTTAAACAGCTCATTGAGTGGTTGGAAGTGCTTCATGTTATAAACATTCGTACCAAGACCAACCACTTCACCCAAGTACATCCACCTATAATAGTCGAGGTCATGCTCTTTGTATCGTGAGATTTTTCGGAGCATTTGGTCACTGTTAAATCCTCTGACGTCATCTTTGTATGTGCTGTGGTGGATATAATAGTCAGGGTCTTCTTCTCGCTCTGTGACCCACTCATTGATCCAGTCATACGGATTCTTCGGTGGATTCCATGAAGCATATACTTCAACTGACCTTCCACCATCGAGCTTCTGTCTGATGTACGTGTCAACGATAGTGTCATATTCTTCTTTGTCAGAGAACTCAGCCAATTCCTCAAGCCATACTCTTCCAACGTAACCAACGGCTATCTTCTGACCTTTGAGCTTCTGTGCATCATCTACTCCAAAGAAATAAAAAGCCGTACCAGTGGCACGGTGTACTATCTTCATAGGCGACGTATAGAAATCAAATTGCGAATATTGTCCAAGTTCAATAATTGCCCATTTAACCTGCTCATATACTGATGTTCTCAGTGTACTTGCTACCTTACGCAAGCAGACCACGTTCATATCAAAGTCACTCAGAAAGTCAATCACGAGCTTAATAGAAATGGCCGAGGATTTTGTCCCCGACCGACCGCCTTTGAATAATTTATAAGGTTTACCACTTACAAACGCACCCTTGAAAGTGGGATTAAGCAGTCTTGCTATGTTTATTGTTCGTTTCTCCATTCTCCTCACTCTCTATTTGTCGCTTAATACGCTGTAATGTTGACTGGGATAGCCCTGTCATTTCTTCTGTTTCTTTGTATGAATGGCTTTGTAAGAACTCATAGGCTTTTTTATGCCTGTCAGTAATTGTACGTTTAGGGCGACCTTCCTTGTAATTAGGATTATGAGCTTTAGCGTAAGCCTTACCTTCTTGCGTACGCTCTACAATCATATCTCTTTCAAATTCTGCGAATGATAAAAAGATGTTTCTCATGAGCTTCCCACTTGGTGTATTGTCCAATTTACCAAAGGCTAGGATATTTACTGCTATATCTTCAGCAAGTAACTCATCTATAAGTGCAGCCCCTTGTACAACTGAACGTGAAAATCTGTCTAGTTTCGTGACAATAAGCTCATCACCAAAACGCAAGAGTTTACGCATTTTATCAAACTCTGGACGGTCATTCTTAGTTCCTGTGTACTTATCGGAGAAGATTTTTTCAGCTCCTGCTTTTTTCAGCATTTCAATTTGTGTGTCTAAATCCTGTGTTATTGTTGACACTCTCGCATATCCAATTCTCATGATACATCCTCCATATTTTCTGAACATAAGTTTTTGACTTATTATATAATCAGATTATATCAGAGTTTCTTGAGATAGTCAAATAATACACAGTTTTTGACTACTTCTCTTCAGCTTCTCCCCAGTCCACTTTGAGTTCAACTTTTTCAGTTTGCTCAACTTTTTTCTTATCAGTGAACAAGCCGTAACGTTTACCCAAAAGCTCAGCCGCTTTTAATCTGTCACGTCCTGGGATTTGTTTGTCGTTGCTGACAACTTTAGATTTTCCATCTCCAGCAAAAACAGTAACCAAGACTTCCTCAGTCACCTCGCCTTTCATGGATTTCGTCAGAAATTCCTCCACTTGTTGAGCTGTTGCTATGTTTTGAGTATCTATAATCTCCCGTTTTTTCTTAATCGCATTGCGGATGGCCTCTTTTGCCAACAGACGACTACCTTGATTACTTGCACCCCTTTTGCTGTAACCAGCACGTATTGCTGCCTGTGTACCGTTATAATCGACCATATATTCACTCACAAATGCCTTTTGCTTGGGACTTAGCTTCTCTTTCATATCTACATCCTTTCCAAAAAAATGCTAACAAAAAGCGACATTTGCTAATGTCACTTTTCTCATAATACAAGTATATCAGCTTTTTTCTGTTATTTTTCCTTAAAAAAGATGAATTTGTTGCAAATAAAAAATGATACCACCTCGGGCATCACTTTTCAGGTAAAATAAAAATTTATAAAAGAAAGAAGGAGGGTGCTTTTATATCGTCATCCCAAGACGAGTTTATTTACATTATACCATAGAAACTTTCATTGAGAATTTTCCAGCTACCGATAATTCAAATACCGTTTCTTCAAAGCGACGGAAGAAGGGCCAGATGATATTATCATACGCATAATTCTTGCTACGGTCGAGGTATTTATAAGCGGCACCTTCCACGGTCATACTCTTGTTGATATACACATCACGAATAAGTGACCACTCGGCTTGACTTATACCTGCTTTGACCATATCCACAGCCTCACGCATCAGTTCATATTTATGCAAGGTCTTATCTGATTCTTTTTTCATCAAATCCAGTAAGGCTTTTGGCGTATGCACTGGATTTTTCCCTTTAATGATATGATTGGCATCACTGGGACGCCACGGGCACTCAATCTCTTCGAGACGATTCTTGATTTGTTCATTGAAAGGGTACTGCTTCAGTTTATGTACCCAATAACCGTATTCTTTAGAAAAATTTACTCTACTCATTGTCGTTAAACACCTCTTTAATTTTTGTAACCACTGTGGCTACGATTGAAAACACACCAGCTAATAAAATCATGGCTAGCACAGCTAGACATAAAATAATCATTAAACCAAACATGCCGTCTCCTCGATATTTGCAACCATCTGTTCACGTTGTGCTCTTTTCAAGGCTCTATACTCCTGTACCCACTCGGCATCCATATCCATGTCACAAATGAGCTCATATTCTTCAGACGTTGGATCTTGCGAACATGCTCGGTGCATAACATATTTATTGATCGTATATTGTGAGAAAAATCCTTCAAACTGTCGGATAATTGCAATTTGTGTGGTGCGTTTACCATCAAGACATGACGCATAGATACCACCGATTTGCCCTTTGCTGATTTTCAATTTATGATAATCACAGAAGTTATACAGCGACGTGAACCCTTGTTCTTTTGTATATTGAATCACAAGTGATGCAAAATTCTGTTCTAATTTAATTAGCATTGACTTCCTCCAGTTTTCTCATGACTCTAAATTCCCATCCTTTTTTCATTGAGACTTTGACATATCCGATGGTCTCGTTAAATTGTTCATCTAAGACGTTTACTTCTTCCTCGGTTTGTGCTTTTTCTAGTTTCGTACACAGGTACTTAAAAATATCTACTGACATGCTCTCTCATTTCTTTGTTAATTTCCGACGTTTATTCTAACAAAATTTTAATAATATCAAAGCGATATGATTATTGTCCCATGGTTCATCCCCATTACTTTTCTATATAGATACTATAAGACCCTTTTTACAAACGGCTCTGTTAAGCCATTTTATACTTGAATATATTTTTATATACTATTTTGATGATTGGATGCGACATAGAGGTTATAAATATAGATATTATGAGGGTTTAGAGGTGTCGCATCGGATTTTTTAGAATGTGTACAGAATGGGTTTCGATGATTATAAAAGGGGTCTGGAAGCCCCCCTTTATTTCTCTCTGATGAATCCACGGTATTTTTTTCCGTTTCTTCTAAATTCTTTTTTGAGCCAATCTTTTTTATTTTTCATTAAATATCCGACTTTATTGACAAGTGCTCCACGTATATCATTTGATCCCAAGGCGTCAGACACAAAGTCCAAGGTGGCTACTTTTTCCATTCTTTTCACAGCAACAGCTTGATTGGGTCTGTCGTTGAGGTAATTCTGCGTATAATAGCGACGCTTGAGGGGATCTAAGGTTTCCCAGTCGGCAGGGACTCTCATATCCAGATAGATATTGAGGAGATTCTCGACCTCGTCGATATGACGGAAATCCTTGCGATAATCATCGATGGTTTCTTCCTCTTCTCGAGTAAAGACCGTTGGAAAACCGCCACGATATAAGGACATGGCTTCACCCCAAATTTGGGCAATATCTTCTTCTATAAGGTCATCGAATATCGAGGCTTTTTCTTCGCCCTTACGGCAAATGACAGGGAGAAAACGACGCTCGCCTGTTTTGTCTTTGAGATAATCCTCTTCATTGGTGGTTCTTGCAATAACGAATTTTTTCGGATAACCTTCTGAACGTCGGCCGTAAGACTTACGGAAACGGAAAGAGGTTTTAGTAATGAAGGATTTAAGTGATTGAAAGGTGGTCATGTCACTTATGGCCATTTCATCGTCATTGACAATCAGA
The DNA here is from genome assembly GCA_009779335.1 of Streptococcaceae bacterium. GTDB lineage: Bacteria > Bacillota > Bacilli > Lactobacillales > Streptococcaceae > Lactococcus. The sequence continues at coordinate 26,184 of WREM01000001.1, forward strand.
GCACGCAGCATGATTTCAATATTATCTTTGTCTTTGAAATCCGTGATAGCATCGGTATAAAATTCACCGCCCAACTTCTGCAAGAGGGTGGTTTTCCCAATCCCTTGGCCTCCGACCAAATCCAAGACATAATCAAATTTACTGTATGGCTCAAATACTTTCTTTACTGCACCAACAAGCCAAATTAAAGCAATAGATGACACGATAGCATTATCATTCGCTCCGAGGTAAGTTTGAAAAAGCTGACCAATCCGATCTTTTCCGTCCCAATTACTGTGTGCTTGTTCCATATAATCTTGGACAGGGTTATATCGGTTTTGTCTGAAGAATACATCAAGCCCTGATTTTAGAGCGTTTTGTGTGAAGACCACCTGAAGCTCTTGCTCAAAGTAAATGAGGAGGGCAGACTCAAAATCGCTGGTCATTTCGCCGACGTCGTATTTTGTTCCTCGCAAATTCAGAGCCCGTGTGATTTCCCAATCTTCCGTAAATTCATTATATTTTAGTGAATGTTTGAGCTGATTATCATGCTGTAAGGCTATAAGCACGTTTTGGCTTGAGTTGACCTTGATGGTATCATTTTCTGTCAGTTGGAACTGCGGTGGCAGTTGTATGACTTGATTTTTAATGCGATTCACCTTCCTTTGTATTTTCTAATTATGGACTCCACTGTCCGTTCAAATTCTTTGATGGATAATGGTTCAAGACTGTTTTCATTGGCGATTTTAGCCAGTTCATAGGCTTCAAGTGGTTCTACTTTTCGCAGTAAAAGCCCACCAACAAACTTGGCGAGCCCTTGATTTCGTCCACCCACATCGCCAAAGCCGTGGACAATGGTTTCAAAAAGAGCTGTGGTTTTGTTCTTACTTTTATTTGCATGAACGCTTTGATAATAGATTTCTTGTAAGCCTGAGCCTGTTTCACGGTTACTGTTTATGGCAGCAACTAACTCACGGCTTGCAGTCATCATTGTGCCTTTATGAGGACTTTTTTCCATGTCCCACTCATACGACCCTTTATCTGTGGCACTTGGAGCAACTAAAACATAATTGTTATTATGAGCTTTAATATCCACGCCTGGTAACATGCCGATTTGTTGAGAAAGGGTCATGTCGTCACGCTTCAGATAAAATAGATGCTTTCCACCTGAAGCTGTTTTCGCTTGAAGTGTAGGAGTGATTAAACTCACGTGTTCCCATGCTTTAAGGCTATCAAATCCATTCACTTCATCGCCGTGTCCCACGTCAATATCAATCACGAAAAACCTGTCTGTCTTCAGAGCAATATTAGCAGTAGGGAACTCATCCCATACTTTTCGCACTTCTTTTTCCGTCATCGGTGGCTTATCAGCAAATGTCATCAGAGGACGCTTGCTTGTTGGACTTATCGGAATAACCGACAAGCCCAATCGTGCATATTTAACGGCAAAATCAACCATTTCCATAATCTAACCCAACCCTAACAAGCGAACGACTAAAGCCGTGACAAAAACAGCTCCAACAAACGTGCACCACGTCGCCACAGCTGGAGAAATAGGCTCACGCTTTCTACCCACAGTGGCAATCGTGGCAAAAACACCTGCTATGTAAAGCACAGCAAAAGTCCAAAGTATAAAAGTAACCATCATTTTTCACTCTCCCTTATTTTTAGAATGGCAAATCTTCATCTTTGATTTCCATAGGACTCCCACCAGGAGCCACCAGTTCTTCTGGTGCTTCCATAAGGTCATAATTACGATAAACCTTACCGTTTTTACCTGTATTTTCAGTAATAATCAGCGTGTACATTGAGCCAACCGCTTTACGATTCAAAGCATCACACAGGGACTGACCGTCTTCAAAATCTGAGTTGAGGAGTTCATCCTCTGCCAGAATGACTGCTTTTTGGAAGAACTTTACCGTGCGTTCCAAAGCCCACGACAGGTCTTTTCCGTTCCATTGGTCCACTGTTCCAAAATTGGCACGTTCTTCTTTTTCGTCAAATTCTCCACCAATCACTCTGAAGACATATCGGAGCATTTCCCATCCGCTGTCTGATACATTAAATGACGCATTGTAGAGCATGACTGGATATTCTCCTGCTGGGATAGATTCAAATGAACCATTTGCTGAGTCTTTACGAGCGTCAAATCCGCTCTCTTTGATTTCTTTTGCAATGTTTAATAGTGACATGTTAGTCCTCCTTAAAATTTATCTTTTGTTTTTGGTGAATCGATTGCTCCACGAATGGTCGATAAGATTTTCAAAATATCCTTATCATCCACTTGGTCTGCTTTATAGACCTTACGCTTACGCTCGACTTTGCGATAATAGTTGTTACCGATTTTCTCTGTTTGAACCATAAGATCGGAGTTTCCATTGACCAAATTGACAAACTTATCTTTGAGACTTGGTCGTGCTTTTGTGGCATTACCGTTTTCGTCATATTCGTTGACTTGGCGACTGATATAGATGACATTCATAGGCAGAGCCTTGAGGTCTAGCACTAATTCCGTAGTGGCTTGATTGAAATAGTCATAGGCTTTGCCGTAAGGTACTTCAGACAATGATTTCACATTGAACTCATTACATACGGCAATACGGATCATCTCGAGGACGTCGTCAATAACATCGACGACTACTGTTTTGTAGGTATGCTTTTGTGTTTGTAAGGCCAATAGAATTTCACCCACTTGTTCAATGATTGAGTGTGTGATTTTCCCTGTTTGGTCTTTTTCATTGCGTAACTGAATCGCTGGCACAGTATTTGCTTCTGCATTTCCATCAGTGTTAAGCACTAATGGAGCGGGAAACTCATTGGCTAAGTAAGACTTACCGCTCATGGTTTCTCCATAGATGAAGAAATTGCGTGGCGTGTCTTTGGGTGTCATTGGTTTGTTATCAGGTAATTTGTACATTTTTCATGTCTCCTTTAATTTTTTTCGCAAATACAGTCCGATTTCTCGCAGTATTCGCAGATTTCGTATTTTTCCATTTCCATTTGGTAATACATATCATTTGTGTCTTCCCAGTGCATGTAACCTCGTTTCTAAGTAGATTTTTTCATTAAAATCTTTCTTGTGCTCGAGTGCTTGCCAGACGGCCAACTCAATCGTTGCTTTTGTCTCGAATTGATAGACCGTGACTTTTTGTGTTTGGCCATTGCGGTAAGCACGACCAAGACTCTGAGCATAATCTTGATAGCTGTATGTTGGGGTGTGATAAATAACAATAGTGGCGTACTGAAGTTCAATTCCTGCACCTCCTGCTTGATATTGGACGAAAGTGACTGAGTTTTTTAATCGATCACGTTCGTCATAAGATGGGAGCTTGACCGCTTTGCCGTGGACTTCAAAAATGGTTTTGTCTTTGATTTTTGACTTGAGATATTCCAGTTCTTTCGTGAACTGATAGAAAACAATAATGTTGTCTGTTGTCCCTTCAGCTAATTCCTTGATATACTCTGCTTTATCTTTGATATTGGCGTAATATCTGAACCCTGCTGCTAATTTTGGAGACGTATCAAAAGCCACATCATCAAGCACCTGGTCTTTTTCAATGATTTTGTACTCTTTAGATTTTTTGAAATTAATCTTTTGGAAAGTGATTTCTGGTAAATCCAAGGCATCATGTTTGCTGATAGATGTACTGAAAGACGTGAACATTTGATTGAGCTCACTCTTTCTTCTGAAATCCACTACTTTTTTAATCACTCGTGATCCAAAGTGTAAGTTTTCATAAATGGCATACCGAGCTAAAAACTGTGTCTTGTTTTTCGTCAATCCGAAAATCTTGAAGTAATTGATGGCATCTATCCAACCATTGCTGAGTAACGTGGCAGAGATTAGAACTGTTTCGGTTGATGTTTTAGAGAGCTGAAATCCTGCTTTCCCACGTTGACTGGTTGGATTTTTAATATAGTGAGCCTCATCAAATATCACAAAATAATCAACAAACTCTTTCCAGCTCTTAGCTAGCTTTCCGTAAGATAAAAGAGTGTAGGTAATCTCAGGGTCTAACCGCTCAATTTCTCTTTGCCATCCGCCACCTTTGATAACAGCAGGTGGGCAGACCACAAGTAATGGCTTGCCTTTGCCGTACAACTTATAATGGTGTAGGCTGACGAGTGTCTTCCCAGTCCCCGTGTCCATACCATAAGCCCAAGAGGGTTCTGCATTAGCAAGGGCTTGCTTTTGAAATTCATATAATTCGACCAATCAAATCCTCCACCTCTTCCAAACTTTGAACCACATGGGCTTCACCTCCTGCACTACGGATTTTCAAAATATGATGTATTTGCAATTTGCTCACCCGTCCTTTATCATCTGGACGCTTGACTTCAAAGGCGACAAATTTTCCAGATATACAAGCGAGAATGTCAGGTGTCCCATTTGGCGTTCCAGGCGTACCTCCAAGTGTTTTAATAAAGTACGCCCCTTTACTTTTCAGGTACTTTTTAATTTTGTTTTCAAGTGCTTTTTCAGGACCTGCCATTATCGAATCCTCAAACTTTCACCTTGCTCCAAGTGGCAACCTGGGACTACTTTACCTATCTTCAAATCTTCAAGTAGTTTTTTCTTATCGAGCTTACGGATTGTTTCTTCACTGAAATAATCAGAGAAGATTTTCTTTTCATCCGTCACTGCTACTTTCTGAGGATTGTTTTGAAGATTGAAGCTGTTTTTTAAGGTCTTAAATTTCGGCTTGTCAATAGCTCTCATTGCACTATGTAGGTATTCTCTGAGTGATAACCGACGATTTTGAAGTGAATTTTTGCGATTCTTCATGCGTTCAATTTCTTTCTCCAAGCCGTCCTCGTCATTTTGTAAAGACCGCATCAGTGCTGCGATATTGTCTGCTTTATCTTCAAATGCACCTTCAATGGCTTCTAAAGTATCGTGTATGACCTCTTGGTCAAACTCGTCCATCTGAAGCACTTTGAGATAATCATCTGTGAGTTGAAATAAGGTTTGTGTCATGATGTTCCTCCTTTGGGGTTTCTTTTAATTTAACCCCTGCTATTTGGGCTAAAATGCGATAAAACTGCTCTGTGTCTTTGTTATACGGCAACTCGCCGTCTAGTGATTCTCTTGTCTTGCCACTTTTCATAACATGAACAATCTTCACTTAAAATCCTCCCTTTCGACGCATAAGTTCATTAAAAGCGGACTCATCGCCGAAAAAAATCTGCTCAGTGCTCACACTGTATGTTTGTGCTATGAATTGAGCTTGATAGTGTTTCATATTGCTGCTGTCCTTCTCCCAGGTGGCAAGTGTAGTTGAACTAATGCCTAACTTGTCCGCCACTTCTTCCTGCGTCACATTGAGCCGCTTTCGCAAACTAGACAGCGTATGCAGGCGTTCAGGTCTCACAATTTCATTGACATTTAACATCTTTGACCTCCTTCTTGTTTTATTCATATCCTCCAAGGGTTTTCACCTCTCCTTCCAATTTTTTACATTTTCATTATAATTCACTTAAAGTTAATCTCCAAATAATCTAAGAAAATCCTAAGAAAATAATTGCTTTTTTCTTTTTTCTGTGTCTCACCATAAGTTCCCATTGACTAAAGTTTACTTTCCGTGTATTCTAAAAATAGGGTGGTGAGAATATGAGCGTTGACTTAATTAAAATCGTCGCTGAAAATTTGACCTATTTGAAAGAAAAAAATAACGTGACCAACGTAGAAATCGCTGATAAGCTAGGCGTTTCAAAATCCGCAGTGTCCGAGTGGATCAATCAAAAAAAGATGCCTCGACGTGGGGCAATCTTAGAGTTGGCCAATTTTTTTAAGGTGACGACAAATGAAATCCTAACGCCTTTAGGTGAACAAAATCAGAGAGACCTTAATCGATTCATTGACATTGCTAAAACATATAAAGGCAATGAACTGACCCCAAGAGACAAAAAATTCATCAAAAAATTACTAGACGGTATTTTTGAATAAAGGAGAGTGATGAAGCGTGAAAAAAATGGCGGGTTATACCCGTGTCAGCACGCTTGAACAAAAAGAAGAGGGTTATTCCCTCGAAATGCAACAAGAACGCATGGACGGCTTCTGCAAAGCCAAAGGCTGGAAGCTCGTCAAAATCTTTGAAGACGGTGGCAATTCAGGTAAAGACCTCAATCGTCCAGAAATGCAAAAACTAATTAGCGATTGCGAGGCTGGGCGATATGATGCCGTGATTGTTTATAAACTCGACCGACTCAGTCGAAGCCAAAAAGACACCCTCTATCTCATCGAGGATGTCTTTCTAAAAAACAATATTGAGTTTGTCAGTGTCCAAGAATCCATTGATACCAGTACACCTGTTGGACGTGCCATGATTGGTATATTATCTGCTTTCGCTCAGTTAGAGCGAGAACAAATCAAGGAACGGATGCAGATGGGGAAGATTGGACGCATGAAAAAAGGTAAGCCAGCCTGTTGGGCAACGCCGCCTTTTGGATATACTTACACTAAGGGAGACGACGCTTTGCGATTGACAGAATACGCACCCATCGTCAAAAAAATGTATGAAGACTATTTGGCAGGTCAACCTCAAGCTAAAATACTTGAACAATTAAACGCCGAGGGACACATCGGCAAAAAACAACCGTGGGCTTATAAGGTTATTAGAGACGTCTTATCGTGCATCACATATACTGGGGTGGTTACATATCGAGGGGAGGTATTCAAGGGCAACCACGAGGCTATTATTGACAAGGAGACGTTTGATAAGACACAGATAGAAATGGAACGCCGTCAAAAAGAAGCCTATGCCAAGTACAATATGACACGACCTTTTCAATCCAAATATTTATTATCAGGACTTCTCTATTGTGGACTTTGTGATTCGAGTTTCACTATTGGCTTACGCAGTTTACACAAAGACGGCACACGTAAGAAATTTTATTTTTGTACCAACTCTAAAAAGAGTGTGCACGGTAGTTGGAGAAAAACCAATGATTGTCAGGCTAAAAAATACGACCTTTATGAACTGGAAGAAAATATCCTCCAGCAACTTGAAGCCATTCGGACAAAAAAGGTGGACTTTGGAGCAGACCAGGAACGCAAGGATGAAAAAGAAAGAATCAAACTACTTGAGAAACAAAAAAAGAAGCTGGATAACCAGCTCAAGCGATTGGTAGATTTGTACGTGGACGATAAAATCAGATTGGATGTGCTCGATGCCAAACGTGACAAAATCGATCAGGAAATGGCCATTATTGATAAGCAGTTGCAACCGACAAAGCGAATTGATAAATCAGAAGTCTTGGCCAAAATAACCACACTCAAGCAGGACGTTCGCAAGATGGACTATGACGAATTGAAGAAATTACTGCGTTCTCTCATTAAAAAAATCACCTTGAAAGGCGATGAAATGAAGATCCAGTGGGTTTTTGACTTATAGGGTAAATCCAATGACAACCATTGATATGACTGTCAGTAAATTTACTGTTTTTCTTCTTCTATCTTGTCTATCAGTTCTAAAGCCATTTGAGCTGTAATTCTCGCCTTACTATCTGTTGTTTCGTCCAAAATTTTTCTCAGACTAGCAATGGCTATGGAATATTTTTTGTATAAATCTTCATCTGTTTTGAGAGGTTTCCCATTCAGCTCTTTAGATATGACTACTTCTAGTGCTCTATATTTCATAATAGGCGTAGAATATTCTCTATCACTCATTGTTTTAGTATTCCTTTTTCTTCAACTGCTCAACGATACTTTCCAACTCTGCTGTTACAAAGGCTTCATCTTTGTAAGTGCTAAGGAAAGACTCCCGACCTATTCTTTCTCCCACCCTATCAAGAGATGCTGGAACAATATCCGTAGCATGGCCGCAGTCAAAGCCTATCCATGTACCCTTAAAATCTAAAAGCTCACCTTCAAAAGTGATTCCACCATGGCAGTCAATGATGTCATTTGTATAAAAGTAATTCTTTTTCCATTGTTGTTTGAGCTGTACGTAACCACAAAGATGACCCAATGTTGGTATTCTATGTATAGCGACATTATAGCCGTCAATTTCAAATATTTTTAAGGACTTACCATCTAGTTCTTCGTCCATGATGGATTTTAGTTCTTCATATTTCATAGCTCTATTTTAACATAAAAATTACTCTTGACATTCATTTGCATATACTATAAAATAAAGTTACGTAACACTTTACTTAAAATATATGGAGGACAAATATATGGAAAATACAGCACCAGTTTCAGATTTGAGATCATATAATCAAACCTTAAGCGACGTTAGGGAAGGTTCACACCTTGTTTTAACAAAAAACGGTAAGGCCAAGTACGCTGTACTTGATATTGATGAGTACAAAAAAACACAAGCTACAATACAATTTTTCAAGGAAATGCAAAAAGGCTATGACTCCTTAAAAAATGAGCCATTAGTGGATCATGATGAATTGATGCAAGAGTTGAGAAGTTTAGCATGAGTTACATTGTACATGAGTCTCAACAATTCAGAAGAGACACTAGAGAAGCTGTTTATTATAAAAAAATAAATGGTACATTCAAAAGAAATATTGATAAATTTATTGACTCTATTGATAAAACCGTTTTAGAGCGATTAAAAGAAAGTCCTGGAAGTGGCTCAAATGTAGCTGCAAGGATAGACTTAGAAACAAAATTAAAATATATACCGATTGATGATTACTTACTCTTTTATGAAATTAAATCAAAAAATACGGTAGAAATCGTCAGATTCTTGCCAGGCAAAAGCGATTGGATAAATACACTTTTTAACTAAAAAGAGCTATTACAGCTCTTTTTCTTCTCCCTTACAATCTTCACACTTTCGAGGGTAACCACCGACTTCTGAATCTATAAATGAGCCACATCTTTCGCACAAATACCCTTCGATAACTAAATCAACTACTTCGTCCATTTTTATTCTCCTATTCTCCAAAAAGTCGAGCAAAGAATCCTTTGCTTTTTTGATGCTCGAGCTCTTCATAATCTAGCTGTAATTGCTCATTTTTTTCAAGTGCTTTATTAAAATTTGCATTAGCCGTGGCAACATTGAAATTAGCTTGCTCTATAAGTTCTACAAATTTAGCACTTTCTTCATGTGCTTTAATTTGGTAGTTTTCAATCTGCTTTTCAAGTAGTGCATTTCTATCTTTTAATTCCTGTATAACATCATTTGAGTTCATACGTTCATAGGTACTTTGATAAGTAGCCTGCTTTTCTATAAACATAGATTTTAATTGATCTTGCTCGCTATCTGAAAAGTATCTGATTCCATCTTGAATAGTACCTAATTCAGTACCTTTACGTCTCAGATAATATACTTTATTTTCAAGTGCACGTTTTTCAATCCCAATTTCTCGAGATAGTTCTAATAGTGTTTTATTTGCCATACTTTAATTTTATCAAAAAAGTACATGAAAAGCACATGATAAGCACTTTACAATAATTAAAATTATGTAAAATAAAAGTTTTTGTCTATGTGAAGTCTTTCACAATATGATACCAATCGGTAACTGATTTCGGAGCTTGAAGCGAGTCTCCACCCTAAGTCTCTTAAAAAATTAAAAAACTCAGGCGAGTGTTCAATCGTATAACTCGATACGTCACTCTTGCTCGTCTTGATTTTACGCTCACGTTTCCCTTGCAACCTTTTGATAGGTAATCAAGCCTCTCCACCTATTGGTGGAACGCTTCCGTCCCAGACCTTTTTGTATATCAACGAGGATGTCTTCTCCATACCAGAGGTGAAACTTAACATAGTACAAAATAGCTTGTATTCACGAGATAGCAGCACAACTAACTGAAACGCCCCCATTCTAGGCGTATGATGCTACTATACGGGCAAGTTTCTGTGATTGCTAGGCTTTCCTTACCTCTATCGTGTTATTCCTCTATCAGTGATCACCATTACATAGACTCATCAACATATTCAATTTTAAGCGTCAAAAAAATCAAGGAAGCAGTCCCTTGATTGTTATATATTTTGCTTAATATTCAATATTTGACATTATATCTTTTTTTGATATAATAAAGGTACAAATAAAGAAATATTAAGCAACAACAATCTTGGCGGAGGGTAGTTGCTTTTTCTTTTGTATTATTTTTTAACCTTTCCTATTATAACAAAATTTTCCCAAAAAAGAAATAATAAGAATATTATTATAAAAAAACACCCATCGAGCATAAGCAGGTGGGTGTTTTGCTGTCTATTCTACATACAAAAACCAAGCGATTATACTTGGTTTCTTTTTATTTCATAATCTGTGTAAGTCTTTCATTTAACGCAATCAGATCATTACGATATTTTTCAACCTTAGAATTAAGCTCTGATATTTTTTTCTGTGCCTCGACTATTTGATTTTCAGACCCTGAAACTTTCTTTTTCTGAAGATCTAATATTAGCTTTGTTTGCTCATATTTTTTATTCAATATATCCTTTTCGGATTGTAGTTCTTTAATTTCTTTTTCTTTATTATCAAGTTTTATTTTATCTTGATTGTTTGTGTTTTTTATATCCTTAATTTGTTGCTCCTGTTTCGCAACTTCTGCTCTTAAATCTTGATTTTTTACACGATAGCCTAAAAGAATAAATAGTGTCATTAAAAAATAAACTACAAAGAACCAGAATAAAAAAGTATTACTTGTAAGTAGATTTACCATGATTTTGTTAATTTTCCTCATTTGTCTCTTTTATTAGTTTCCCAAGATCTTCTTTTATTTTTTTCAATTCCTTTTCACGCTCTACGTTTGCCTGTGATTCCGATTCAAAATCAGATTCAGAAACTAGAGATTCTGAAGCACTCATCACTTCTTCCTGTGATTCAATAGCTTTTTCTTCGATCACGACTGTTTCTTGAACGTCAGAAGCCGTATCATTTTGTTCGGAAACAAGACTTTTATCTGAAGAGTCTTCATAAATTTCTGATGAAACTGCTTCTTGTTCTGTTTTCTCTTCAGACGTTACAGAAGTATTCTCAGGCACAGCTATGGAGTTTTTAGAGTTGTTTTTTCTTGCAAATAATATTTTTCCGTATTTATAAAAACCACGTGCATTTGCAAGCTCAGATTCATCAGTAAAAATCAATCGTCCAAAATATTCTTCTCCGATTTCCTCTAGCAGAACTTCCAAGCTCTCTTTTACAAGTAAATTTGAACCTCCACCAGTCATTATAATATAATCAATTTCCTCAAGATTTGGGAATTTTTCAGTGATGATGGGTGCAACTGTAAAACGAGTGTATTTTTCAATTTCTTGAACAACAATCTTGGTAATATCTTTACTGTTAGCAGGATTATTATTAGGACGATAAATATAGCCTTCATCTTCCGAATCTCCTGACCGCAAAATTTCTTCAATAATGGAAGATTTTGCTGAATTTATTTGACGTCCGATTTCATTGATTATCGTTTGAATACCATAAAAACGCTCATAATCTAAAGGAGATGGGGCCATATTTTCTACTTCATTAATCAAAATAGATCCACCACCAATATCAACAATTCCCACTCTACCTTTTGTAAATGTGTTAATTGGATTAAGATATTTATCAAACGACATTTCAATCATCGCCCCCATATATTGTGGACGTAATGTTAAATACTCCTCTGACTTAATTTCAATTATATATTCTTCGCCGTTAATAAAAACAGTGTGTCGCCCAATTAAAAATTCTTTCAAAAATTGTATGGTTTTACCATCTTTATTCATTTCACTTGTAGATAGTCCAAGAAGTAAATGAACTTCTAAAGCTCTGTTTTTTTCGACTCTATAATCCATTGCCAATCGTCCTAGAGCAAATTTCAAAATTCTTTGAACTTTCTTTTGCTCCATACGAGTTGTATACCCATAAGTATCGATTATTTTTTCAGATAATGATCGATAGGCATTTAATTCAGAACCCCAAATAAATTTGTCTTCTTCATCTGATAATTGATAAATATCATTTTTATGTACTTGGAGATCTCC
>WREM01000002.1 GCA_009779335.1 Streptococcaceae bacterium
AATATTAGATTTTTATTATAAAATAATTATAATAAAATTATTCTATTGAAGAAAACGAAATACAAAAAGCAAGCAGGATAGCTCGCTCGTTTATTTTTCTATTGGTATTTCATCATTTGATTATCTTTATAAGCGTGTTCGATCATAGCACCACCTAGACATTCTTCGCCATCATAGAAAACAACGGCTTGCCCGGGAGTAATGGCACGTATAGGCTGTTCAAAGATTACTTCAACCCTATCTCCTTTTACCTTAATGGTTACACCATTGTCTTCTTGACGGTAGCGGAATTTTGCTGTACATTTAAGCTCAAATTCCTCAGGCATTTTTCGAGTAAACGATACCTGATCAGCTGTCAAACTTGTTGAATAGAGATGTTCATGATGGAAACCTTGACCTACATAAAGTGTATTGGTCTTCAAGTCTTTTCCAACGACGAACCATGGTTCAGAGTCATCATATCCCTTTTGCCCACCAATTCCGAGTCCTCCACGTTGTCCAATCGTATAGTACATGAGTCCTGCGTGAGTACCCATATCTTTACCTTCAAGTGTCCTCATGGAACCTTTTTGAGCGGGAAGGTAATTACTCAAAAATTCCTTGAAATTCTTTTCTCCAATGAAACAAATCCCTGTGGAATCTTTTTTCTTAGCTGTTGCTAACTTTGCTTCTTCAGCCATCCGACGAACTTCAGGCTTTTCTAAATGCCCCAAAGGAAACATTGTCTTTGCTAATTGTTCTTGTGAAAGTTGACTGAGAAAATAGGTTTGGTCTTTATTATTATCTACACCACGGAGCATATGCACTGTGCCATCTTTATCTCGTGATATACGAGCATAATGACCTGTTGCGACATAGTCTGCTCCTAAGTCCATCGCATAGTCTAAGAATGCTTTGAATTTTATTTCCTTATTGCACATGACATCAGGATTAGGTGTACGCCCCGCACGGTATTCTGCAAGGAAATACTCAAAAACCCTATCCCAATATTCTTTCTCAAAATTTACGGAATAGTACGGAATACCAATCTTGTCAGCGACTGCTGCTACATCCTTGTAATCTTCTGTTGCTGTACAGACACCGAACTCATCTGTATCATCCCAGTTTTTCATGAATACACCGACGACGTCATAACCTTGCTCTTTAAGCATGAGAGCAACGACTGAAGAATCTACTCCACCTGACATTCCTACGACTACTCGTGTTTTAGAGTTATCTACCATTATTAATTCACCATCTCTTTCTATTTTGATTTTGGAAATTCTACTGTAAAATTCCAATGCACGCAAAATATCAACAAGTTGTGATTTTTTGTTTAACGTTCAGTTGAAGGCTGAAGTTAATAGTGGTAAAGTTATTATAACAAAACTATCCTCATTATCAATGAATAATCCACCTTTATGAATTCTTACGCTTCCAATTTCTCCATAACTTCTAATAACTCTGCTTCAATTTCTTCTTTTTCTTGATTCCAGCTGTTTATTTCTTCTTGCCAAACTGCAAGTTTTTCAAAATCATCAGAATTTTCTTGCATGAGATTCAACTGTTCCTGAATTTTTTCTTCCATCTGATCTAATTGAACTTCTAGTTTTTCCAGTTGTCGTTCTAGTTTTCTTTGGTTTTTTTGACTTTCTTTTTGTTGATTATAGTCAGCCTTTTCAGGTTTATTTTCTCGCTTCTGTTCCTGTTCTTGACTTATATCTTCATTATTTTCTTTTTTCTCTAAATAGTAATCATAATCCCCAAGATATAGCGTGCTTCCTTTTGGTCCTAATTCCAAAATTTTTGTTGCTACTCGATTGATAAAATAACGGTCGTGAGAAACAAACAATAAAGTCCCTGCGAATTGAATAAGGCTATCTTCCAGCACTTCTCTACTTTCAATATCCAAATGATTGGTAGGTTCATCTAAAACCAAGAAATTATCATGTTGCATTGCCAGCTTAGCTAATAGTAGGCGTGCTTTTTCACCACCTGATAACATGCTTACTGTCTTTTTGACATCATTTCCTGAAAACAAGAAAGCACCCAAAAGATTTCGGATTTCAACTTCTGGTGTTAGTTTATGTTCATTCCACAATTCATCCAAAACAGAATTGGACGGAGTCAGCTGTCCTTGTTCCTGATCATAATAACCAAGAGAGACATTAGCCCCAAGTTTACTTTCACCTGCAATAAATGGAATTTGTCCGATAATTGACTTTATTAGAGTTGTCTTTCCAATTCCATTGGGCCCGATGATAGCAATGGCCTCCGCTTTTCGCTGATCAATGGTAATAGGCTCAGATAATACCTCTTCATAACCGACAGCTGCATCCTCCACTGTTAAGACGACATTTCCTGATTCTTTTTCAGGGGAAAATACAATATTGGCAGAAGATTGTACTCCGACTGGATTATCTAGGCGATCCATTTTTTCTAATTGCTTACGACGAGATTGAGCTCGCTTTGTTGTAGAAGCACGAGCGATATTTTTTTGCACGAACTCTTCAAGTTTTGCAATTTTTTTTCCCTGTTTTTCAAACTGTTTGAGTTCAGATGCTCGCTTTTCAGCACGTAAGTCTATATATTTACTGTAATTCCCTACATAGTGAGTTAAACTCCCTCTTGAAACTTCCAACGTTTCATTAGTTACCTTGTCTAAGAAATAACGGTCATGACTCACAATAAGAAATGCCCCTGAATAATTTTTCAGGTAATTTTCCAGCCAGCCAATCGTTTCAATATCGAGGTGATTAGTCGGTTCATCCAGTATGAGTAATTGTGGTTTTTCGAGAAGCATTTTGGCTAATGCCAATCGTGTTTTTTGTCCGCCCGATAATTGAGAAATTTTTGTTTGCCAAATGAATTCATCAAATCGGAAGCCATTTAGCATGGATTTGATCTCTGCTTGATAGGTAAAGCCATTCTTTGAACGAAATTCTTCAGAAAGGAAGTCGTATTTCTTCATAAGAACTTGCAACTCTTGCCCTGTCAATTCAGACATCTGAGTTTCCATCTGACGAAGGTCATTTTCTAGCTTGACAAGATGGGCAAATACAGTCAGCATCTCATCATAAATACTCAAATTAGAATCAAGCCCTGTATCCTGTGCCAAATAGTTAAGCGTCAAATCCTTTACTGATGACAATTGCCCCGCAGACGACTTTTCTACTCCTGCAATTATTTTCAATAAAGTTGATTTACCTGCACCGTTGCGACCTACAAGAGCAATTTTTGATTTATCTTGTATCGTAAAATTCACATTCTCAAATAAGACATTTGCTCCAAAATGCCTTGCAATATCATTTCCCTGTAATAAAATCATGATTATATTTTAACATAACTGGGCAGAATAATTTGTAATTTTGTTGACAAATTCACAATAAAAAAGTAAAATTATCACAAGATTCACAAACTTTGAAAATCAAAGGAGAGAACGATGGTTGAAAAGAAAATAAGAGAAAGCTTGCCCAAAGCAACAGCTAAGAGACTTCCCCAATATTATCGCTTTTTCAAGAAGCTTGTTGATGAAGGCGTCTCTCGTACAAATTCTCAATCCATGTCCCAAAAAATCGGCGTTGATGCCGCAACTATCCGACGTGATTTCTCCCTTTTTGGAGAGTTAGGCCGTCGTGGCTATGGTTACAATACTAAAGAATTGCGTGATTTTTTCGGTGATTTATTAGGACAAGACCGTGAAACACATCTTGCCCTTATTGGTGTAGGGAACCTTGGACGTGCCCTTATCAATTACCACTTTCAAGATCGTAATAAAATGCGTATCACTCAAGCCTATGACATTGCTGAAAATAAATTAGTGGGAACTGAAACCTCATCAGGAATACCGATTCATGATATTTCTGATCTAGAAAAAAATATTAAAAAAGCTAAAATCACTACAGCCATCATTTCTGTAAAGCAAGAAAATGCACAGGAAGTTGCTGATAAATTGGTTGAAGCTGGTATAAAAGGGATTCTTAATTTTGCCCCTATTCACTTGAAAGTGCCTGATGATGTCCATGTTCAATCGATTGATTTAACAAAAGAACTTCAAACCCTTTTATTCTTCATGTCAGAATAGATAATAAAATGCTCAAATATTTTTGAGCATTTTTTCTTCCCTAAAGGAAAAGTATTTTTTTCTTCCTACAATGATATGATCTAAAAAGTCAATGCCTATATCTTGACAGGATTTTTGAATTTTATTGGTGAACATTCGATCTGCCGTACTCGGTAGAACTGCTCCTGATGGGTGATTGTGTGCAACGACAACACTGACTGCTAGATTTTTTATCGCATAGTATAGAATTTCTCTGGGATTGGCGGGAGAATGATTAACACTCCCTATAAAAATCGTTTTCTTCTGAATGATTGCATTCTGCCCGTCCAGATAAACTGCGACGAGATGTTCCTGATCATAATCCGCCATCTCGTCTGCAAGAATCATTCCTAACTGATGAGAACCTGAAACTTTTCCCAATCGAATCCGTTCCGTATTCTGTATTCTCTTGCCTAGCTCTATCATTGCTCGAATTTCAATAGCTTTAACCAATCCAATTCCTGAGATTTGTTTTAACTCTTCGATTGAGGAACGTCTGAAATTTTCCAAACTTCCAAAGCGAGATAATATTTTGGCTGACAGGTGCATGACTGTTTCATTTTTCGTTCCTGTTCGCAGTAAAATAGCCAACAACTCTTGCTCACTCAATTTCTCTGCACCCACTGCTGTCAATCGTTCTCGTGGTTGCATGGAATACTCATTTTCTCTTACTTGATACATTTCTCTTCCTCCTTACTTATATATACGTAAAAGAATTTGAAAGTAACAAAAAACTCTAAGATTTTAGAGTTTTTATTTGATTATTCAACTGTAACTGATTTTGCCAAGTTTCTTGGCTTATCTACATCAAGTCCTCGTTGCATTGATGCAAAATAGGCGATGAGCTGTGCAGGAATAACCATTGAAATAGCTGATAGATAGGAGTGCACAGTGTTAATGATGATGTTATCGTCTTCGTTCGCCACATCCTCTTCAACAATCGTGATGGCAGATGCTCCACGAGCAGTGGTTTCCATAATGTTTCCACGAGTATGGAGTGCTACTTCTTTGTCTGCAGAAATCAATGCAAGAACAGGTGTGCCTTCTTCAATCAGTGAAATTGTCCCATGCTTGAGCTCTCCAGCCGCAAATCCTTCACATTGAATGTACGAGATTTCCTTAAGCTTAAGACTGGCTTCCATGGCAACATAATAATCTTGCTTACGACCGATATAAAAGGCATTATGTGCTTTAAGTAAAAGTTTTTCAACAATTTCAGCGATTTCATCTTTTTTAGTTAATGTAGCCTCAATAGATTGTGCAACCAATGAGAGTTCTTTGACAAGGTCAAAGTTTTTAGCATTTTCGCTTCCATTGGCATCCCCCACAGCTTTTGCCAAGAAAGATAGGGTAGCAATTTGTCCTGTATAGGCTTTCGTAGAAGCAACTGAAATTTCTGGGCCTGCACCAATAAGCATAGTGTACGTCGCCTCACGGAAGAGAGTCGATCCGGGTACATTTGTTACAGTCAAGCTTGGATGCCCCATTTTATTGACTTGTACCAATACTTGACGACTGTCTGCTGTCTCTCCTGATTGAGAGATAAAGATGAAAAATGGTTTCTTACTAAGCAGGGGCATTCCATATCCCCACTCACTCGCTACACCAAGCTCAACAGGTGTATCTGTCAATGCTTCAAGCATTTGTTTTGAAGCAAATCCTGCATGAAGTGAAGTCCCCGCAGCGATGATATAGATACGGTCTGATTCTTGCACTGCCTTGATAATGTCTGCATCAACCTTGATATTTCCTGATTCATCTGCATAAGTCGAGATGAGTTTACGCATAACAGCAGGTTGTTCGTCTATTTCCTTAAGCATATAGAAAGGATAAGTCCCTTTACCTGTATCTGATTCATCCAACTCTGCAGTATAAGACTCACGCTCAATAACATTGCCTTGATAATCTGTGATTTGGACAGAATCCTTTGTCAAAACAACCAATTCTTTATCATAAATTTCCATGAATTGATTGGTCTCACGAATCATTGCCATGGCATCTGAACACACCATGTTGTAACCCTCTCCCAATCCAATAAGCAATGGGGATTTATTTTTTGCGACATACATGATTTCAGCATTCTCTGCATCCATCAGTGCAAAGGCATATGAACCCTTAATAATAGATAAGGCTTTCTTAAAGGCAGAAAGAGTGTTCATTCCCTCTTCTTCTGCAAATTTTGCGATTAAATGCACTGCAATTTCTGTGTCTGTCTGACCTTTAAAGATATTATTAACCAGATACTCTTCTTTGATTTCTTTGAAGTTTTCAATGACTCCATTATGCACCAAAACAAAACGCCCCGATGCAGAAGTATGAGGATGTGAATTGTCCTCAGAGGGTTTCCCATGGGTTGCCCAACGGGTATGCCCCACACCTGCAGTTCCTTGTGTCGCATCCGTTAACTTATCTTTGAGATTTGCGATACGCCCTACAGCTTTGATTAAGCTCGCAGGTGCATCTATAGAATTAACAAACAGTCCCGCTGAATCATAGCCACGATATTCAAGTTTCTCAAGCCCTTGAATCAATATATCTGTTGTATTAGGATTCCCAATAACACCAACGATTCCACACATTTTTTTATCTCCTTTTTCTAACCATTTATCAAATTGGTATAGTTAGATTTTCTATTGTTTTTATTATATTATTATGATAAACTATTGAATTTTATTTGTCAATTTTTTTAGTTTCCAAAATTGGTATAGTTAGATTTGGTTATTTCTTAATTTCTCTAATTGATTTTTGAATATTTCAGGTACATCTGCTTGAAATTCTAATGCTTCTTCAGTGCTTGGATGGATAAATCCTAGCGTTTCAGCGTGTAGGAACTGTCCTTTGTTGGGTTCCAAAGTATTCTTTGGACCGTAGAGTAAATCCCCTGCAACAGGATGATGGATGTACTCCAAATGTACCCGTATCTGATGCGTACGCCCCGTTTCAAGCTCCAAAGCTACCAGATTATATCCGTCAAATCGCTCGAGTACAATGAAATGTGTGACTGCAGGTTTCCCCCCTGCGACCACAGCTTGTTTCTTACGGTCTTTAGGATTTCGACCAATAGGGGCTTCTATGGTTCCCTTATCGTGTGGTAAATCTCCATGAATAATCGCAAGGTAGCGGCGTTTATTGGTCTTATCTTTCAACTGCTGTGCCAGACTTTCATGAGCCTTGTCGTTTTTTGCAATCATGAGCAGACCTGATGTATCCTTATCGATACGATGGACAATTCCGGGACGAATCACTCCATTGATAGAAGACAAATCTTTGATGTGATACATGAGAGCATTGACCAGCGTTCCAGACGAATACCCTGCAGAGGGATGAACGACCATTCCCTGTGGTTTGTTAATGACCGCTACATCTTCATCCTCATAGACAATATCTAAGGGAATATCCTCTGCTTCAATGTCTAGCTCTATAATCTCAGGGACTTCAAATTCAATGATTTCTCCAGCCCTTACCTTATACTTGGCTTTCTTTATCTGCCCATCAACCGTAACCTTACCCTCTCTGATGAGTTCAGTCAATACCGTCCGTGATAAATCAGAGAGATTAGACAAGGCTTTGTCCAAACGTAATCCTTGATTTTCTTCATTTATGATTATTTTCATCTAGTCCTTCATCTCCTTATCTGTCAATATTGCGATAAATAAAGCAACAAAACCTATGGATAGAAGGGCATCCGCGATATTAAAGATTGGAAAGTTCATAAATTCAGTTTGAAACATATCCACCACATAAGACTGATGCACTCGATCAATAAAATTTCCTAAAGCTCCTGAAATGATAAGAGAAAGAGCAATAAAATACCATTTTTGATTGTTTTTTTTCAAGAGATAATAGACTGCCACAAGCACGACAATCGGCGTCAAAATCAAGAAAAGCCACTGTTGTCCTGACAGCATGGACCATGCCATCCCTTCATTTTTCAGATAAGTCAGACTAAGGACATGAGGAATAAAGGACCGAGTCTGTCCTAAGCTGATATTTCCTACAATCCACATTTTCATGGCTTGGTCAGCGATGATTCCAATGATAATAATTGCCACAGCTGTTATTTTTTTCATAGTATCTATTGTATCAAAAAAGCGATGTTATCGCTTTTATTGTATATAGCATCTCAGCCAAATATTTTTTCATTATTCTAATATACCACTTCTAGCCCAAATCGCTCTGTATCTGATATAATGGTAGCATGAATATTAACAACTTTGATTTTGATTTGCCTGAGGAGCTGATTGCTCAGACACCACTTGAACAACGCAGTCAGTCTAGGCTTTTGGTCTTAGATAAAGACAAGCAAACTATGGAGGACAAGCACTTTTTTAATATTATTGATGAGTTAAACACTGGTGATGCTTTGGTACTCAACAATACTCGTGTGCTTCCTGCTCGTCTTTTTGGTGTTAAGCCTGATACCCAAGGACACGTGGAACTTCTTCTCCTAAAAAACACTCAAAATGACCAATGGGAAACTTTGGCAAAACCTGCCAAGCGTATGAAGAAAGGACAAGAGCTGATATTCGGAGACGGTCGTCTGAAAGCTGCTGTCATTGAAGAACTGGAGCATGGTGGGCGAATTGTAGAATTTTCTTACGATGGAATTTTCCTTGAAATTTTAGAGAGTCTAGGGCAAATGCCTCTGCCTCCTTATATTCATGAGAAGTTGGAAAATCAAGAACGTTATCAAACCGTTTATGCAAAGGAAAATGGCTCTGCTGCTGCACCAACTGCTGGCTTGCACTTCACTCCTGAACTTTTAGAAAAAATCAAAGAAAAAGGAGTAAAAATCGTCGAATTAACACTTCACGTTGGGCTGGGGACATTTCGTCCTGTCTCTGTGGATGATGTTGATGAACACCATATGCACAGCGAATTTTATCAATTAACAGAAAAATCTGCTCATCAGCTTAATCAAGTCAAATCAAACGGTGGGCGAATCATCGCAGTAGGAACAACTTCTATCCGAACGCTTGAGACCATTGGTTCTAAATTCGATGGGGAAATTCAGGCTGATTCAGGTTGGACAGATATTTTCATTAAACCCGGATATGAATTTAAGGTGGTTGATGCTTTCTCCACTAATTTCCATCTTCCTAAGTCAACACTTGTCATGCTTGTATCTTCATTCGCTGGACGAGATTTCATCTTAGAGGCTTATCAACACGCCATTGATGAAAAATACCGATTTTTCAGCTTCGGAGATGCGATGTTTGTGAAATAAATAAATCATTTACTGTTCATCCCCTCGCTTGTCCATTCTCCCTATATCGCTGAAGCGATAAGTCGAATCGCACCTTCGGAGATGCTATGTTTGTGAAATAAATAAATAAATCATTTACTGTTCATCCCCTCGCTTGTCCATTCTCACTATATCGCTGAAGCGATAAGTCAAATCGCACCTTCGGAGATGCGATGTTTGTGAAATAGAATAGTAAAATAAATTAAAAACTGAAATATTTTTCAGTTTTTTGTTTCTATAAATTCATCAATCATAGCCATGAAATCATCATAAAGATAGTTCAAATCTGATTGTCCTGATAATGATTCTGGATAGAATTGTACTGAGAATGCAGGATAGGACTTGTGTCTTAATCCTTCAATACTTTCATCATTCAATTCTTGATGAGTAACAAGCAAATCCTCTGGAAAATCTTCTCTATCTACTTGATAGGCGTGATTTTGCTGTGCAAATTCTACTCGCCCTGTTGCAACTTCTTGTATGGGGTGTTCAAATCCTCGATGCCCTAATGCCATTTTTTCAATTCTCGCACCATTGGTTAAGGCAAAAAGTTGATGCCCCAGCCCGATGGCAAATACTGGAACTTGCGTCTGAATTTCCGCTATCGTATTCAATACTTTCACATCTAGGTCTTCGGGATTCCCTGGTCCTGTGGATAGGATAACCCCTTCTGGACTCATTGATAAAATAGTTTCTGCACTTGTGTCAAATGGGACAACAATGACACTAGCTTCTTTCTTAGATAATTCTCGCAAGATAGAATGCTTAAGTCCAAAATCTATAAGAATAATTTTATATCCTGAATTAGGCAAGGCGTAGGCTTTTTCTGTGGAAATAGATTCTACCTGACGAGTAGAGAGGACAGTAGCCACTAATTGACTTTTAAGATGTTCAGGCTCATCTTCATCACTAACTATAGAAGCCTTCATTGTTCCCTTTTCTTCAATGATTGCCATAAGAGCATCTGTATCAATGCCAGAAATTCCTATAATGTTTTTGTCACATAAAAATTCATCTAGGTTAATCTGACTATCAGGATGAGAGGGATGTCTTACTGTATCAGATACTATGACTCCTTTTACCGACGGGTAGATGGATTCATAGTCATCTGAATTAATCCCTACATTTCCAATCACTGGATAGGTGAACATGAGAATCTGACCCTGATAAGATTGATTGGTTATAGCTTCTTGATAGCCTACCGCTCTGCTGGTAAACACCAATTCACCAGTTACATTTCCACGAGCTCCCAAAGCCTCCCCTTCAAAGATTGTCCCATCTTCCAAGAGTAATATTCGTTTTGTCATAAGACTATTTTACCATTTCTATTCTTCTTGTGGCAATATAAGATTGAGCACAATTCCCAAAATAGTAGCGATGGCAACTGATGAAATTTGTAGATTCTTCGTCAGATTCAAGACCATTCCACCAATCCCTATCACTAGCACCACGCTTGAAATCAAGAGATTACGTTTAAGGTCAAAGTTAATTTTGTTCTCCACAATGATTTTCAAGCCACTTGCTGCAATAACTCCAAAGAGAGCAATGGAAGCACCCCCAACAACAGGACTTGGGATAGATTGTAGAAGAGCTGTGATTTTCCCTATGAAGCTGACCAGCACGGCAAGACCCGCTGCTCCTGCAATGACATAGATAGAATGAATTTTTGAAATTGCCATTACACCAATATTTTCACCATAAGAGGTGACAGGAGGAGCTCCCACAAATCCTGCAATAAGCTGTGCCACACCATCTCCTGAGAGTGTTTTGTCTAATCCCGGATCTTTGAAATAATCTTTCTTGGTTAAGCTGTTCAGCACCATGACATGACCAAAATGCTCTGTCATTGTGACAAAAGCGATAGGTGCCATTGTCAGAATTGCTGATGGATAAAAGGCCAATGAATAGGAAATGAGAGGAATTTTTACCGGTGGAATATCAAACCATCGAGCATGAGCCAGTCCTGCAAATGATACAATTTCTTGCCCTGTTATTTGACCGATAATAAGAGCTGTGAGATACCCTACAACAATCCCTAATAAAATAGGGACGAGGCTAAAGAATCCTCTACCATAAATGCTGAATATGATAATGGCAAGTACAGTGACTAGAGCAATGATAATATAAGCCAAGCTATACCCCGTCATAGTGCTAGGATTGGTGTACATGGAAGACCCTACAGCAGTTGAAGCAAGAGAAAGACCAATAACCATGATAATTGGTCCCACCACAATAGGAGGCAAAACTTTATCAATCCATCCCTGACCTGCAAATTTTACAACAAGTGCAACAATCAGATAGACCAGCCCCCCAGTAATTGCACCCTGGGCAATAGCAGGCAATCCTCCATTTTTCATAAGTAATTGCATGGCACCAATATAAGCAAAGCTCGAACCCATATATGCAGGAACTTTGAACTTAGTCACTGACATATGGGCAAGTGTCCCAAGTCCACTTGATAAGAGGGCGATAGCAGGATTGATTCCTACTAATATAGGGACAAGTACAGTTGAACCAAACATGGCAAAGAGATGTTGAAAAGATAATCCTAGCCACTGTTTTCCATTTGGTTTTTCATCTACTTTTAAAATAACATCAGCATTTTCCATAATCAGCTCTCCTTTTATTCTTCTTCTTGGCGAATGAGTACACGATTTTCATCGTCGAACTCTTCCATTTCCACAATGATTTCCTCTTCTTGACTTGTGGGAATATTCTTCCCAACATAATCTGCTCGAATAGGTAATTCTCGATGTCCACGGTCAATAAGAACGGCAAGCTGTACTCGTGCAGGACGACCAAGCACGACCAAACCATCGATAGCTGCTCGAATGGTACGCCCTGTATAAAGCACATCATCAATAAGGATAATGTCTTTACCTGTTATATCAACATCAATTTCTGATGTATCTTCTTCTTCAACTTTTCGATCATCACGAAAAGGTTTAGTATCCAGTATTCCCATTGGAATATCTAAATGTTCAAGTTGCTTGAGACGTTCCTGAATACGCTGAGCAAGAAAGACCCCTCGTGTTTTAATCCCAATCAAAACTATCTTTTCTAAGTCTTTGTTACGTTCAATTATCTCATAGGTGATGCGTGTAATCGCACGTTCCATTGTAATTGAATCAATGATTTCTTTCTTTGCCATCTTCTTCCTTTCTTTTAATACACAAAATCCCCCACCAAAGAGGCAGGGGACAGTATCAAAAAATAGAAACATCTCTCTATTATTAGTCATTGATTGTCACCTTGCCTGCCTCTCTGGACATACTTAAAGGTTATTCATAGTATAACAAGTTAGAAAACGGAAGTCAAGAATATGCTTTATAGGGTCAGTGTCTATTTTTTTATATTTAGAATCCTAGTTTTTTGTTGACAAGAGCTTGTATTGTATTATAATCATAGCCCGCTTGAGTTAATTTAATTTTTCTATCGTCACCATATCCCCATTTTCCTGCAATCACTTCATCAGCAATCTGAACATTTGTCTTCTTCGTTGATGGTGTTTGTACTGTTAATGGCTGACCATTTGTAAATGTAGGTCTAAATGAAGCAATAATTTTTGTTCCATCATTGAGCATATTGTAATTATTTCTATCATGTCCCCCATGAATTCGAACAGGATTATTCCCCCAACCATTATTCACTTCTCCCGGATAAAGATAATTTTGCTCTGCAACTGTTAATTTCCCTGTACTTTCTACAACTACGACTACTCCTGTATGTCCTGCATTTCCATTATTTGGAGTTGCACTTAATATAACAATGTCTCCAGCTTGAATATTCGCATTTCCATTATATTTTGTATAAGAGGCGTAGTTATTGTTGGCTAATTGATAGGCATAAGAAATGCCTCCTCCAAAATCCTGACCTAAAAATTTTCCGTAACTCCTTACAAAATCTACACATTGATAACCATAAGCACCATCAAAATCATAATATTTTCCATTTGAAGACTGCAACCATGAAATAGCTTGTGATTGGGTAACTGCTTCTACTTGAATAGCATTTGAACTTAGTATCAATCCTATTAAGGCTGTAAATAATAATTTTTTCTTCATAAATTCTCCTTTTCTCTTTCTAATATTTAGTACGTAAAAGAATTTATTTGTCTCAAACTTACAAATAAAAAAACTCAAATTGAGTTCTTATCTGATTCCTAGGGCGATACGTGCATATCGACTCATTTTATCTACTGTCCATGCAGGTTGCCAAACAAGATTGACCTTGACTTCTTTGACTTCTTCGATTTCTTTAAGTGCATCATGAATTTGAACGGTCAATAAGTCTGCTAAAGGGCATCCCATTGTTGTCAAAGTCATTTTGATTTCTGTGAACCCATTATCTTCAAAGGCAATCTCATAAATGAGCCCAAGATTGATAATGTCAATTCCAAGCTCCGGGTCGATGACACTCTCTAAAGCAGAAAAGATTTTTTCTTTAATTGCTTCAACTTGTTCTTCTGTATATTTATCTGCCATGTTTTTCTCCTATTTCTCATTTATTGTACCAAAATCACTTATGGATTACTATAATTTAGATTGTGCGAGCTTCTCTTCTCCCCACCAATATAATAAGTATTGAGAATAGGATAATGATTCCTATAAGAATGAAGCTATAAGGCATCATATTCCCTGATAAAGAGATGACTTCTCTTAGAAGTTTGATGGTGTAAGTCATAGGAATGAGTGGATTAATGACTTGATAAACCTTCTCTGACAGTTGTATTGGATATGTACCTGCTGATGCAGCCAACTGTACAATCATAAATACTAACATAAGGAAAGCCCCGACTTTATCTAACCAAAGATTAAAGAAAGTGACAATAGCCATGAATGCTAGACTGATTAGTACTGTAGAGAAAATCATCTTCCAACCGAAGTTTGCTCGCAAGCCCAATAAATACACTGCTCCGACAACAACGAGAGATTGAGCAATCGCTAAGACTCCATTTGTGCCCAGCTTAGCCAAGAGTAGTTCTCTTCCATTCTTCCATTTGCGTCCTGAGAGGCTTTTTCCTATCATTAAATTCACCGACATGGCACCTACAAATAGAGCAACACTAATCATATATGGAGCCATTGCTACACCATTATTTGCCACATTGTCTGCATCTTTATGATTCAGTTGTAATGGGGAAGCGATTGATGAAGCATTGTTGGCATCAGTTGGCGTTCCTGCTAGTTTTTGCTCTGCAAAGTTCAGAGAATTGGCTAATTGATTAGCCCCTTGGTTTAAGCTGGTTATCCCGCTTGTAAGCTGAACACTTCCATTTGCTAGCTGTTGAGTTCCATCAGTCAATCCTATATCTAATTGATTCATTCCTGATGCTATTTTTTGAGAGCCAGGTGTAATTTGTTGACTGAGAGCATCATGCACACTTGACATTCCTGTGCTTAGACTATCCAATGTTGTACTCGCTGTTGGCAATAATAGATTTGAAGCATTAGAGAGTTTTTGAGATTGCAGGAGTGCATCATTAATCTTGTTTTTAGATTGTGCAATCAATGCCTGAATTTGGGCAAGCTGTGGACTTGATTCTACTTTTTGAATGGCAGCTAAAATTTGCTGTTGCTGTGCTGGCGTCAAGCTTTGAAAGGCAGCTGTATTTTTTACGTTATCCACTTGGGTTTTAACTTGGTCCATTATGCCCTGTGCAGAATCAATCAGTGTCAAAAGTTGAGTGGCCACCTGATCGATTTGTGCAGAGCCTGATTGGATGCCATCATTGAGCTGATTAAGACCTGATTCTAGCTGAAGCAGTTGAGTTTTCTGACTCTCTGTTAAATCTGTTTTTTCTGTTAATGTAGATAAGCCAGACGATAAGTCTTGGGTAGCAGATGTTAATTGCTTCACTGATGATAATTTATCAGAAAAAAGATTGATTCCATTTGTCAGTTGCTGACTACCTGTTAAAGCTGAATTTGTTCCTAAAGCAAGTTGTTGACTTCCCTTTGCTGCTTGACTCATTCCTGATTTTAATTGAGACAGATTGGCAAAAATAGCTTGAGTATAATTTCGTGTGATTGATTCCGACACTTTAGACTTCAGGTTGTCCGCTGCTGTATTGCTCATTTTTGATGAAATATAATTATGTCCTTGACTGGTTTGATAATCTATATTTACCTTTTCAGGATGATTAGTCATCAGGCTAGATGCTTGAGTGGATAAATCTTCTGGGAAAGTTACAATCATGTAATATTTTCCATCATTTAATCCTTTTTCAGCCTCAGTTTCTGAAACAAAATGATAATCTAAATCTTTACTTGATTTCATTTGTGAGGCCATCTGACTTCCAAGATTAAGCGTCCCGCCATTAAGCTTGGCTGACTTATCCTGATTGACAATAGCCACAGGTAATTGGTTGACCTTCCCGTAAGGATTCCACATGGCCCCCAGAAAAATCCAATTGTATAAAGCTGGAATGATTGCCAGTGCAAGCATAATCACAATGAAAAATTTATTTTTAAAGATCGCCTTCCATTCTTCTTTTAACATTTTTTCTCCTTGATTCCTTCAAAATTCATCTTCCATTATATCGTATTTTCGACTAATTCTAATAAAGTTAACTCAATAGCTCAGAATTTTCTGTTAACATCGTCCTAAGTATTAAAACCATAAATAAAAAAGTTGAGAAATTTCTCAACTTTTTTATTAACGACGACGTTCTGGGATACGAGCCGCTTTACCTTGCAGGGCACGCAAGTAATAAAGCTTAGCACGACGCACACGTCCATGACGAATAACTTCGATTTTTTCAACACGTGGAGTGTGAAGGGGGAAGATACGTTCAACTCCTACACCGTTCGAGATTTTACGAACAGTATAAGTTTCTGAGATACCTTGACCTTTACGAGCGATTACAACTCCTTCAAAGAGCTGGATACGTTCACGGCTACCTTCGACAACTTTTGCGTGTACACGCACAGAATCTCCAGGACGGAAGTCAGGGATATCTGAACGTAATTGTTCAGCATTAATTGCTTCAATTAATGGGTTTTGCATTGTTTTCTCCTTTTGTCCATCATTCGACTCCTGCCCAGCGGATAAACAGTTTATTTGTGCCAAAACACAAATACTATTATAACATAGTCTATTTTTTATTTCAAGAATCATTGAGTAGAGTGAGTGTCTAAATTTTTCGTCAAGAATATTTATGTCCTTTATAGTCGGGTTTATGCTATAATATGTCTTAAAATGATAAGTAAGGAAATTCAAATGACCCCTGTTGGTATTGATAAGATAAGTTTTTTTGTGCCAGAGTTTTATATAGATATGACAGACTTGGCTCTTGCTCGTGATGTTGACCCTGCCAAATTTCATCAGGGCATTGGACAAGATCAAATGGCTGTAAATCCTGTTACTCAGGACATTATTACATTTGCTACTTCTGCTGCTCAAGCTATATTAACTGAACAAGATAAAGAATTAATTGATATGGTTATTCTCGCCACGGAGACTAGCACCGATGAATCTAAGGCAGGAGCAATCATCATTCATGGATTATTAGATATACAGCCCTTTGCTCGCTCTATTGAAATGAAAGAAGCTTGTTATGCGGGTACTGCAGGCATACAAATGGCAAAGGACTATGTCAGACAACATCCTTATCGTAAAGTTCTCGTCATTGCCTCTGACATTGCAAAATATGGACTTGGTTCTGCAGGTGAACCAACGCAGGGTGCTGGTGCAGTGGCCATGCTCATTTCTGAAAATCCTTCTATTTTGGAACTAAACGATGATGTCCTCTCTTTCTCACAGGATGTCTATGATTTCTGGCGTCCAACTGGTCAGCCCTACCCCAGTGTAGATGGAAAATTCTCTAATGAAACTTATATCAATACATTTGCTACTTTATGGGATGAATATACTTCCCGTACAGGCCGTGAATTCAAAGACTTCTCAGCACTTACCTTCCACACTCCCTATACCAAAATGGGGAAAAAGGCTTTGCTCCCTAAACTTGAAAATGAAGATGATCTGGTGCAAAAACAGCTGCTCGAACAATATGAACACTCCATCACATACAGTCGTCGTGTAGGTAATCTTTATACAGGTTCCCTCTATCTCGGATTAATCTCCTTACTCGAAAATTCTAATCAACTGAAATCTGGAGATTTAATCGGACTCTTCAGCTATGGTTCTGGAACAGTAGGAGAATTTTTCTCAGGGACATTGGTTGAAGGTTATGAAAAATCCTTACGGAAAGTTCAACATACTGCTTTATTGGACAAGCGTAAGAATCTCACTATTCCTGAATACGAGGAAATGTTTAATCAAATTCTTGATTTATCACTTAATCAAACATTTGATGATTCTGCATCTTTTTCTATCTCTGAGATTTCAAACAATCATAGAATTTATAAAAAATAAAATCCCAATGGGATTTTATTTTTATTAATCAAATAATTGAGCAGCTGCTTCATCTACAATAACGATTACATCCTCATGTTTTTGAAGAATAGATGCTGGCATAGATTCTGTAACAGGACCATTAAACATTTCTTTAATGGCGTGTGCTTTAGACTCTCCATACGCCATAAGTACGATTTCTTTGGATTTCATAATAGAGGCAATTCCCATAGAAATGGCTTGACGTGGGACTTGACTGCTGTCATCAAAGAAGCGAGCATTGGCTTGAATCGTAGATTCTGCTAAATCTACAATATGTGTTTCTTCATCAAATGGTGTACCGGGTTCATTGAATCCGATATGTCCATTTTGACCAATACCAAGAATTTGGAAATCTATAGGATGACTATTGATGATTTCTTCATAAGATTTTGCTTCTTCTAATAAATTTTGAACCTTTCCATTAGGCAAGAAATTCTCAGCAAATGGTTTTTCATCAAAGAGATGTTTATTCATGAAGTAACGATAAGATTGCTTATCAGATCCGTCTAACCCTACATATTCATCCAAGTTAATAGAAGTCATAGCTGTGAAATCTAAGTCAGATTTTATGATTTGATTATAAAATTCCACAGGGCTAGAACCTGTTGCAAGTCCAAGTGTTTTTGCTCCCTTTTCCATTGCTTCTTTGAGTAAGTCAAATGCAATTTTTGAACCTTCAAGCTGGTTAGATACTTTGATAATTTTCATAGAATTATTTTCCTTTTCTAAAATTGGTATAGCCCAATTATACAAATTAATCCTTTTTTTGTCAAGAGAAATAATTGGGTAACTATCTTTTTTTGCTATTTTTTGGTAAAATACTAGATGAGAACTTTGAATAATAGAAAGATGGTGTCCCTTGAAATTACCTAAAGAAGGCGACTTTATCACGATTCAAAGCTATAAACATGATGGTCATTTGCACCGTACATGGCGTGAAACCATGGTGCTTAAGACAAATGAAAATTCAATTATCGGAGTAAACGATCACACGCTTGTTACAGAAAGTAACGATCGGAGATGGGTTACTCGTGAACCTGCTATTGTTTATTTCCATAAGAAATTTTGGTTTAACATCATTGCAATGATTCGTGAGGAAGGCGTAAGCTACTATTGTAACCTAGCAAGCCCTTATGTCCTTGACGATGAGGCCCTCAAATATATCGACTATGATCTCGATATAAAAGTATTTAATGATGGTAGAAAAAAATTATTGGACGTTGAAGAATATGAACGTCACAGTAAAGAGATGAATTATCCAGCCGATATTGATCCTATCCTCAAAGAAAATGTCAAGATTCTAGTGGATTGGATCAACAATGAACGCGGTCCCTTTTCAAAGGAATACGTTGAACTCTGGTATAATCGCTATCATCAACTAAAAAAATAGCCTGAGGCTATTTTTTTTAGAACATTTTCATGATAATTTTATCATAGAGTTTATCTCCAAACACATTCTTCATGAATACTGCAGGTTTTGCCATATAGCCAAGCAAATAGCGTGTCTTTGGTTTTTTCTTTTGAACTGCTTTTGCAATGCAGTTGGCAATGGTAGTCGCAGGAGTCAGACCATTTCCCGAATACATCTTCTTAAGCCCTTCTGCTCCTTCTTTGGCAGCTTGGGCATAAACACCATTGCTTGAGCTTTTAACCAAGTTATCTGCAGCGATAATTCCCCAATCCGTCTTAATTCCTCCCGGCTCAATCAGGATAACATCAATCCCAAATTGCTTGACTTCCAAACGAAGACAATCAGAAAATCCTTCAACAGCAAATTTAGTCGCATGATACCACGCTCCAAATGGTGTCCAAATCTTTCCACCCATTGATGAGATATTGACAATTTTCCCTGATTTTTGCTCACGCATATAAGGTAAAACCAGTTGAGTCATACGAGCAAGTCCAAAGATATTGACCTCAATTTGTCTGCGAGCTTCAGACATGGGTACATCCTCAACTGCCCCGAAGGATCCATATCCTGCGTTATTCACAAGGACATCAATGCGTCCTTCTTTTTCTGCGATTTCTGCGACACATTTTTGCATGGAATCATCATCCGTCACATCTAACGAGAGAATAGAAATCCCTTGTGCTTTGAGGTCTTCCATTTTCTCTAATCGACGGGCTGCTCCGTACACTTCAAATCCTGCCTTATGTAGAGCGACTGCTGTTTCATAACCAATTCCTGACGATGCTCCAGTAACAAGAGCGACTTTTTTATTATTCATAGTTCTTCTTTCTATTCTAATTTCTTAATTAGCCTTATTGATTTTATCATTTATTTCCAAAAATCATCAAATATTGAAATGGGCAAATGTCTCTTGTGTTGAGTTTTTAGATACCAATTTTCAATCTTCTCTTGTGCATCTGTTGAGATTTGTTTGCCTTCTGTGTAGTCATCTATATCATCATAAGTTACACCAAGAGCAACTTCGTCTGCCAATCCCGGTTTATTTTCTTCCAAATCTGCTGTGGGGATTTTTTCATAGATGGCTTTATCTGCCCCAAGTTCTGCAAGTAATTGCTTGCCTTGGCGTTTATTGAGCCGGAAAAGTGGAAGCAAATCTGCCCCACCATCTCCAAATTTTGTGAAGAATCCTGTGATATTCTCTGCCGCATGATCTGTTCCAAGCACTGCTCCTGCTCGCTCACCTGCAATGGCATATTGCGTAATCATACGTTGGCGTGCTTTGATATTTCCTTTATTGAAATCAGACACTTCTACTCCTGCCTGTGAAAGAGCTTGTATTTGTCCCTCTACTGCTTCTTTGATATTGACAGCAAGGGAAACATCTGGCTGAATAAAATTCAAGGCTCTCTGTGCATCAGCTTCATCGGCTTGCACCCCATAGGGTAAACGCACAGCGATAAATTGATAGCTCTTATCACCAGTTTCTACACGCATTTCTTCCATGGCTAGCTGAGCCAAACGCCCTGCCAACGAAGAATCTTGCCCTCCTGAAATCCCCAGTACAAAGGTTTTAATAAAGGTATATTTTTTCAAATATTTTTTCATGAAGTCAATAGATTTACGGATTTCTTCTTGTGCATCTATATCTGCCTTCACGCCTAATTCTTTGATGATTTTTTCTTGTAATGTCATTTTATTTTTCCAAATCTATATTTAATTGAGTGACTTCATTACGCACTTTGTTGATAAGCGACATCTTATGATTATAAAGTTCTTGTGATAAATCTACTGGATAGGGCTGTGGATTGAGGTCTCGCTTGTATTCTTCCCAGAGTCCATTCAGACTGCTCCTAGAAAATGCCTTGATGTCATCTAGCGTCGGCATATCATAAACCAATCTTCCTTGATCAAAAATCTCTTTTAATAAGGGCTGTGCTTCAAAATTCTTGACGGTTTTATTGATGAAGGTATGCACAGGGTGGAACATATAGAGTGAGTCTGCCTGATCAGGTCTTTCTGTGTCGAAGGTAATGTAGTCCCCTTCTGACTTCCCATCTGCCTTATCTGTAATACGCCATACCTGTTTTTTACCCGGTGTGGAGACTTTTTCTGCATTTTCGGAGAGTTTGATAGTGTCCCTCATCCCTCCATTTTCATCTTCAATGGCAACAATTTTATAAACAGCCCCAAGAGCTGGTTGGTCATAAGCAGTAATCAGCTTGGTTCCAACGCCCCAAACATCAATCTTTGCCCTTTGCATTTTAAGAGAAAGAATAGTGGTCTCATCAAGGTCATTGGAAGCATAAATTTTCGCATCAATGAATCCTGCTTCATCAAGTTGTTGACGTACTTTTTTGGAAATATAAGCCATATCCCCTGAATCAATACGCACACCCAAAAAATTGATTTTATTTCCCATTTCTTTGGCTACTTTGATCGCAGAAGGGACACCAATTCGCAAGGTGTCATAGGTATCCACAAGGAAGACACAGTCTTTATGAGTCTGAGCATAGGCTTTGAAGGCTTCATAGTCATTGCCATAGCTCTGCACAAGAGCGTGAGCATGAGTTCCAGAAGCCTTAATTCCAAAAATCTTACTGGCACGCACATTAGACGTCCCATCCGCTCCACCAATATAAGCCGCACGGGTTCCCCAAAGTGCAGCATCCAACTCCTGAGCTCGACGAGTCCCAAATTCCAAGAGTGGATCATCTCCGATGACAGATTTGATACGAGCAGACTTAGTCGCAATCAATGTTTGAAAATTAATGATGTTCAGTATAGCAGTCTCTACTAATTGAGCCTCTGCCAATGGACCTTCAATTTGCAAGAGAGGTTGGTTAGCAAATACCACTTGCCCTTCCTGCATGGCACGGATAGAACAAGTAAATTTAAGATTTTTGAGATAATCTAAAAAATCTTCAGGATATTTTCCTACTTCCCGCAAATAATCAATGTCTGTCTCAGTAAATTTTAATTTTTGGATATATTTGACGACACGCTCTAGCCCGGCAAAAATGGCATAGCCATTGTCAAAAGGAAGAGAGCGAAAATAGACTTCAAACACAGCTTTTTTATTATGACGTCCCAACTCCCAATAAGTCTGCATCATGTTGATTTGATACAAGTCTGTATGTAGGGTCAAACTGTCATCAGCATATAATTTTGGCATGAAAACTCCTTATTTATTCTTCACCATAAACATCAGCATCGCTTAACTTAAATACCACTAAAGTCTCTGATGGATAAGCTTCAAGTTGATTGGCAAA
>WREM01000003.1 GCA_009779335.1 Streptococcaceae bacterium
CCAAATCTTCTTGATAGTTGGACGGAAATCCTGCTTTTAACTGATCCCCAATCTCCAATGCAACCATAGTGCCATGGTAGAAAGGACCCTGACTTAAAATCTCTGACATTATCAACCTTTCTAAAATCGCAAAACCACTTTAGCTTTGCTAAAGTAAATAAATGACTTTTCTCGTTACAGCTAAAATCAAACCACTTTACTCTGCACCAATAACCTTCTGCGTTTCGGCATATTTAGCTTCTACGGCTGATTTTTCTGCTTGCCACCAGTCTTGATTATCACGATACCAGTCAATCGTTGCCTTGAGTCCTGACTCAAAGTCAGTATGCTTAGGCGACCAACCGAGTTCTGTACGAAGTTTTGTGTTGTCAATGGCATAACGTAAATCATGTCCTGCACGATCAGTGACACGGTCATAGTCATCTGCTGATTTACCCATGTCTGTCAAGATTTGCTCTAAAACCTCTTTGTTGTTTTTCTCTCCATCGGCACCAATCAGATAGGTTTCTCCCATCTTCCCTTTAGTCAAGATTGCCCAGACCCCTGAAGAATGGTCTTCAGTGTGAATCCAATCACGTACATTCTTCCCATCTCCGTAGAGTTTAGGCTTAATGTCTGACAGGATATTGGTGATTTGACGAGGAATGAATTTTTCAATGTGTTGGTAAGGACCATAGTTGTTAGAGCAGTTAGAGATAGTCGCCTTGAGTCCGAATGAACGCACCCAAGCACGCACAATCAAGTCAGAAGCAGCCTTAGTTGAGCTGTATGGACTTGAAGGATTGTAAGGGGTCTTGTCTGTAAACTTCTCCCCTTCGCCTTCTCCATGACCAGGTAAATCTTCACGGTAAGGTAAATCTCCATAGACTTCATCCGTTGATACATGGTGGAAGCGAATATCATACTTACGAGCCGCTTGAATAAGAGTGTAAGTCCCCATGAAATTAGTGTGAATGAACTCATCTTGTGATTTGAGCGAGTTATCATTATGTGATTCTGCTGCATAGTGGACAATGGCGTCAGCCTTAGAAGCCACGTCATCCACCATTTTAGGATCAGCAATGTCTCCCACCACTAATTCCACACGATCACCAAGGATAGAAGCAATGTTTGCCTTATTCCCAGCGTAGGTCAATTTGTCCAAGACCGTGATATGCACGTCCGGATGATTGTTATAAACGTAATGTACAAAGTTAGAACCGATAAATCCAGCCCCACCAGTAACTACAATATTTTTGTATTCAGTCATTATTTATATCCTTCTAGTTCTCTTGAAAAATTTATAAATCTTCTCTTTTCATCTTCAATTCGCTTGAAATGTTGATTCTCGCTGGAACACTAAAGTGTTTAGTCGAATCGCAATGCCACCACATCCACTAACATGGGATGATTTTTATCTGCTTCTGAGACTTCAGCATTTGCCACATCCTGCCATTCAATCCCTAGGCTGGGGTCGGCATAGTTAACAAAAGCATATTTAGGCTTGAGTTCCAACGCCCAGTAGTCATTAACCAAATAACTATAGGATACAGTGTCTGAGAGGACTTGGAAGCCATTGGCTACACCACGAGGGACGAAAATTCCTTTGCTGGCGTCGATTTTCACCTGATAGGTATGACCGAAAGAATCTCCCTCACGCAAATCCACCCATGAACCAAGGACTTTACCGCCGTCAGCTACTGAGATATATTTATCCCAAGGTTCTGCGTGTAATCCTCGTAAGACATTCTTGCGAGAGAAGGACACATTATTTTGCAATTTTCCTTCTGCAAAGAATGATTCGGGGAATCCTAGAGGCATCATTTTTTCCTTTTGAAAGTTTTCTTTGAACCACCCACGATTGTCCCCATGTACAGGAATATCAAACTCCAACATCCCGGGAATTGCCTCAATTTTTTTTGCTGATAATGTTTTACCAAAAAAGTTGTCAGTCATTATTTTTCTCCTACTAGACGTAGCAAGTATTTACCGTATTCATTTTTCTTCAATGGTTGTGCTAAGTCACGTACTTGATCAGAGGTGATATAACCCATACGCCATGCAATTTCTTCTAAACAAGATACTTGCACATTTTGCATACGTTGTACGGTTTCGATGTATTGGGCAGCTTCAAGTAAGCTTTCATGTGTTCCTGTATCCAACCATGCGAAACCACGTCCCATGAGTTCTACGGATAAATCTCCACGCTCAAGGTAAGCTTTGTTGACATCTGTGATTTCCAGTTCTCCACGAGGAGAAGGTTTAATATTTTTCGCAATCTCCACCACATCATTATCGTAGAAGTAAAGTCCTGTTACCGCATAATTTGATTTTGGTGATTCAGGTTTTTCCTCAATAGAGAGGGCGTTCATCTTATCATCAAATTCAACCACTCCAAAACGCTCAGGATCTGGCACACGATAGCCAAAGACTGTTGCACCTTTTTCTTTAGCCGCTGCTTCTTGAAGCATGCGAGACATTCCAGGACCATGATAGATATTGTCCCCGAGAATCAATGCCACAGAGTCATCTCCGATGAAATCTGATCCAATAATAAAAGCTTGTGCCAATCCATCTGGACTTGGTTGTACAGCGTAAGATAGATTAATTCCAAACTCAGAACCATCTTTCAGAAGTTCTTCAAAACGTGGTGTATCCTCTGGTGTTGAGATGATTAAAATATCTTTAATCCCTGCCAACATCAATGTTGACAATGGATAATAAATCATTGGTTTGTCATAAACTGGCATGAGTTGTTTACTCGCTGCACGAGTCAATGGGTATAGGCGAGTTCCTGACCCCCCTGCAAGTATAATTCCCTTCATAAATAACCTCACTTTTATTATATTTGTATCTATTTTATCTTTACTATTATACCATATTTCTATTTTGCCTTTTGTATAAGAAAAATGAGCCTAAAGCTCATTTATTATCGTCTAATATTTTGATTAACCATGGCAGATTGGATGTTGTATTTGCGTTTAAGGAAATATCGCCCAACTAAAGCGATTGCCCCTAATACCAATGCCACATAAGAATTGAACAAAGGGTTGATACTTCTAGGGATAACCCCTGTCAGGAATGTAAGACCTCCCCAGACAATCATCAAGGCAAAGAGAATTCCCATTTTTTTCCCACGACCTTCTGTTCCAGAGTTTTTACTGTAGAAGAAACGATAGAGCATAACCAAAACAAACCCTCCAGTAAGCGATGATACAATGGCAGTGGAGATAGGATAGGTTTGAGACTTAGGACTGAATAACCCCAGACCTCCAATATAGAGGACAAGCAGACCAAAGATAAGGAGACTACTGTCTATCCACATTAATAGCGAACTTTCATTTTTTTCTGTTGGTTTTTGTGGAGCATTTTGCTTGTTTTCATATTTACTGACAAATTCTGTTGGTGAACCAAACGTTTTTTTTGCCAGTATTCCTTTATTCTGATTTTCAATGATCTGAGGAAGGATTTCTCCTAAAATTCCTTTAATTTCTTCATCAGATTTATTGGCAATCATGAGTTGCTTGGTTACAGAGTGAATATACTCGTTGTTTTTTGAGGTTAACTGTTCAAATAAATTTTCCATATTTTCTATTATAACATAGTCTCTAGCTCAAATAGTTCAAGAAAGAACATTTTAACTTGATTTTTTATCAAGAAAAATGTTATACTATCTTGGTATGTTATCTCAGAGAACATAAAATTCTAAACGGAGGACTGAATCATGTCAAAAGAATGTTATTTTACAGGTCGTAAGACTGTATCATCTAATAATCGCTCACACGCCATGAACCAAACAAAACGTATCGTTAAACCTAATCTTCAAAAAGTTAAAATTGTAGAAAACGGTGAGATCAAAACAGTTTGGGCTTCTGCAAAAGCATTGAAAAAATTGCCTGCTGGCGTAGAACGTGTATAAATTGATTAATTACTAGACTGTAAACCTCGTTTACAGTCTTTTTAGTTTATTTTATAAATTTATGGTAAAATTAAGATAATATACATTGATTGTATAGCTAATGAAAGGAGAGCACTGCTTTATAGAAGCAGTCACCACCAGTATGAACGTTACAATTAATACGCAACATGGAAATGTTGATATTTCATCCGATGTCATTGCAACTGTGGTAGGAGCAAGCACAACTGAAATTTTTGGTGTGGTTGGAATGACCAGTCAAAATGCTGTTAAAGATAATTTCCGTAATATTCTCGGTCAAGATAATTTTTCAAAAGGGGTCATCGTCTCTACTCACGACGATGAGATAATCATTGACCTTTTCGTCGTTATCAGCTATGGCGTTAAAATATCTGAAGTGGCTAGAAATATTCAAGAACGTGTGCACTTCAATCTAAAAAATCAATTAGGTATTTCTCAAGCAAAAATCAATGTTAATGTACAAAATGTGAAGGTGGTTGAAGATTAATGTCAAATATTACTGCTAATCAATTCAAAGAAATGATTCAATCTGCTGCAAAGCGTCTTTCTGAGCAGGCTGAGTACGTCGATTCACTCAATGTCTTCCCTGTTCCTGATGGAGATACAGGAACAAACATGAGTATGACAATGACCAATGGAGCCGAAGCTATTGCTGATCAACCTGCTTCATCTGTTGGAGAACTCTCACAAGTTTTCTCAAAAGGCTTGCTTATGGGAGCCCGTGGAAACTCTGGAGTCATTCTTAGCCAAATCTTCCGTGGTTTTGGGCAATATGCCAAAGACTATGATGAATTGGATGGGATTCACTTGGCTGCTGCCATTCAAAATGGTGTAGATGTTGCTTATAAAGCTGTCATGAAGCCTGTCGAGGGAACTATTTTGACTGTTACTCGTGGTGCAGGAGAAATGGCTAAACACGCAACAGACAATACAGATGATGCGGTTAAAATCATGGAAGCTGCTCTTGAAGGAGCTAAGAAAGCTCTTGAGATGACACCTGAGATGCTTCCTGTTCTTAAGGAAGTGGGCGTAGTTGATTCTGGTGGACAAGGTCTCGTTTATATCTATGAAGGATTCCTTATGGCACTTAATGGAGAATTTGTCCCTGAAGAGCCTACAAAAGGACCAGAGGCAATGGAGCGTATGGTTAACCTTGAACATGAATCAGGTGTAGCACACGCATCAACAAGTGAAATCAAGTACGGTTACTGTACCGAAATTATGGTGGAACTTGGAGAAGGACCTACGGCTAAAAAAGATTACAATCATGATAAATTCCAAGATTATCTTGCAGGAATAGGGAACTCTCTTCTTGTTGTCGATGACGATGAAATTGTCAAGGTTCATGTTCATACAGAAGATCCCGGTCTTGTCATGCAAGAAGGATTGAAATTTGGTCGTCTCATTAAGGTCAAAGTAGATAATATGCGTCTTCAAAATGAAGGTGTAGCTGAAAAAGAAGCTAACGCTGCTTCTGATGTTCCCGCTGAAAGAAAAGAATGGGGAATCATTGCCATTACCGCAGGCGAAGGACTTGCTAACATCTTCCGTCAAATGGGTGTCAATCATGTGGTTTCTGGTGGACAAACCATGAACCCATCAACAGAAGACATCCTCAAAGCTATTGAGCAAGTTAATGCTGATAAAATCATTATTTTACCTAATAACAAGAATATTTTTATGGCAGCTAAATCTGCTGCGGATGTAGCTGAAAATGAAGTTGAAGTCATTGAAACAGCAACTATCCCTCAAGGATTCACTGCATTACTCAGCTTC
The DNA here is from genome assembly GCA_009779335.1 of Streptococcaceae bacterium. Lineage (GTDB taxonomy): Bacteria > Bacillota > Bacilli > Lactobacillales > Streptococcaceae > Lactococcus. Next base: position 5,693 of record WREM01000003.1, read on the forward strand.
AACCCGATGGAATCTATCCAAACCAATAAAGAAGCTATGACTGCCTCTCTTGAAGAAGTTCAATCAGGTGCTGTTACACAAGCCATCCGTGATACAAATATTGATGGTGTGGATATTCACAAGAAAGACACACTTGGATTACTCAATACAAAAATCGTCGTTTCAACTAAAAAAATGAATGAAGCTATCTTAGAAGTCTTTGATAAGATGATTGACGAAGACAGTGAAATTGCTGCTATTTATGTAGGAGAAGACGGAAAACAATCTGTTGCTGAAAAAATAGCAAAAGAATTAGAGAAAAAACATCCTGATCTTGAAGTCGAAATTCACGACGGAAATCAACCTGTATATCCTTACCTCTTCTCAGTAGAATAAAATAAAAAGACCCTTCAAGGTCTTTTTTATTTAACTTCAATAATAGAATCTGCTGGCAATCGATAGCTGGCATGTCCTTTATCTTCTGATTTTCCAAGAACAATGAAAAGTTCGGGCCGATAGCGTTTATCTAAATCTAAAATATCATTGATTTTATCACTGTGTTCAAATCCCATGATGACATTTCCCTCAAGGCCATGATCTTTGATACTGAGCATGAGATTCATGGAAACAAAGCCAATATTTATGGCTAACAGATTATCTACTGCGTAATCAGGCATTTAGTTAAACATCTCTGCATAGCGAGTAACAAATATTTCTGACAAGCTTTCTGGCATTTCATTTCCTGCTGTTTGAGCAATTTCTTTTGAACGTTGAGCAAGTGCTGTATCTGAAAATATCAGAATGACTCCCCCAGCATTTTCAATTTGGGGTTGATTTTTGAATTTCCCTTCTTGAGACAAGGCTTTGATTTTATCTTGACTTTCTACGATGACAAAATGCCAAGATTGAATATTAAAAGCAGATGGAGCTAGTGTCGCTTGAGTGATAATTTCTTTCATGACATCTGTTGAAATTTTTTCATCTGTAAATGCCTTGACTGCATGACGAGTTTGATTAAGTGTTGTATATTCCATTATTTATGCCTTTTCTTTTATTTGAGTTCAAACAACTAGAAATTTCGACATAAGTACGATAGTCACTTTGCTTATTGCAAAATAAATATATGACTATCCGACTTATGCTCCATTTCTGAACAGTTGCTTTCGCATCATTTTTTTTCTATATTTTTACTACGAAGTTGACCACAGGCTGCATCAATATCTGTTCCATGTTCTTGCCTAATGACACAATTAACTCCGTTTTTCTTAAGGATGTCATAAAACTTCAAGACATTATCATTGGTTGAGCGTTCATATTTGATATGTTCAGCCACTGGATTATAGGGTATGAGATTAACATAAGCTAGCTTCTTACGTGGTTTGATGAGGTTAGCCAGTTCTTGCGCTACTTCTGGACTATCATTAACGCCTGAAAGCATAATGTATTCGTAGGTTACACGCCGTCCTGTTGTCTCTGTATAGTAGTCAATTGATTCAAAAAGCTTTTCAAGTGGTGCATTTCGTGTGATACGCATAAGACTGGTACGCAGTTCATTATTTGGAGCATGAAGGGAAATAGCCAGATTAACCTGCAATCCTTCATGAGCAAATTCTTCTACACGCTTAGGCATGAAACCACATGTTGATACTGTGATATGACGGGCACCAATAGCCAATCCTTTGTCATCATTGATGATTTTTAGAAAATTCATGAGGTGTGCATAATTCTCAAAAGGTTCACCAATTCCCATAACTACCACATGACTGACACGTTCATCTGATCCACGCTCATCGAAATACTTTTGAACCAACATAATCTGAGCAACGATTTCTCCTGCTGTTACATCCCGTTCTTTTTTAAGAATTCCAGAGGCACAAAAGGTACAGCCCATGTTACAGCCCACCTGTGTAGTCACACAAACAGATAGACCATAAGGTTGACGCATGAGTACCGTTTCAATCATCATCTTATCTGGAAGTACAAAAAGATATTTGACTGTTCCATCAGCAGATTCTTGAACTACAACTTGCTCCAAGGGATTAAGTATGAACTGCTCATTAAGTTTACTGATTAAATCCTTTGAAAGATTAGTCATCTCTTCAAAGCTTTGTACACGTTGGCGATAGAGCCATTCCCAGATTTGAGTCGCTCGGAATTTCTTCTCTCCATTGGCTTCTGCCCACTCTGACAGTTGCTCTCGTGTCAATCCATAGATTGATTCTTTATTTTCCATTATAATTCCTATTTCTATTTTTCTGAGCGTTGACGAATAACGAATTTAGATTGATTCTCATTATCATTCTTCTTTTTATTTGATGATGAATTGGCTTTTTTAGGTCTGAACTTAGAAGGTTTTTTTCCTTCTCTGACCTTTCTCTCGGAAGTGTGGGCCTGTATAACTTTTTCTTCTTTGGAGCGTACACGCTTAAGGATGAAATAGGCACAGCCAAAGTTACAATATTCATTGACATAGTCTTGCACATGATCAATCTTGTTTTCACCTGACATTTTCTTTCTATCCGCAGAAAAAAAGCCTTTCAATCGAAGCTGTTCATAGCCTAAATCCCCAACAATATAATCATACTTATCAAACAAATCACTGAAGCGTTGTTCCAACTTTTCAGCATCAAATGCCTCACGGTAATCATGAACTAAATGAAAAACCCTGTGTCCAATCTTAATCAAATTCCCTGAAGCATCAACTTTCTCGCCCGGAAATTTATTGTAATTTAATTTTGATTCATCAATTTCTCTTGGCATGATGCTCCTTTCATTCATTAGATTTTACCCGTTTACGACGGGTTTACAAGACTGTAAACTTGGTTGTCATTGACTAAACTCCAGTAGATCCGAATCCTCCAGAGCGTGTAACCTGTGTAGATTGTTCTTCCCCATCAGCTACAAGGAAAGGCATGAAAACCCCTTGAACCACACGTTCTCCCTTCTCGAGAGTAACGGTCTCACCTGTAATATTTTTCATTTGAGCAAAAATATGCCCCTCATTATCCGCATTATTGTAGTAATCCCCATCAATTACGCCGACTGAGTTGATCAGCACTAAACCTTTCTTACGAGGGTTAGAGGAACGGTCATAAAGATAAAGGACCTCTCCGTCTTGCATATAAGATTTGATTCCTGTCGGGACGAGTTTAATCTCATCTGGAAGAAGCGTCGTCATCTCTGCAACTTCAAAATCATAACCTGCCGCTTTGCTTGTTGCTCGTTTTGGTAAATTTATATTCTTATCAGAATAAGTGCTAATGACTTCAAATCCACGTGTTTTCATCAATCATTCTCCTCTGTTTCATTTGTCTATTATAACATAGTTACTCATAGGGTCATAAAAGGTAGAACGAGACAAACAATGAAAATTAAAGTAAAAGCGACTAGGGCAAAAATACGGTAACTGCTTTTAAGCAAATGAGCAAAAGGTTTAGGAGGTAGAATCAAAGCTAATAAAAATCCACCAATAGCTCCACCAACATGCCCCCAAATATCTATCCTTCCTAAATCAAATAGATTCATGACTAGATTGGCAATGATTAAAGTGGTAAATGTCGTTCCTATTTGTCTTAAAAATGGATGTTTTGTAAAATAGGCAATACTTGCTACGGCTGTAAAAATTCCAAAAATAGAAGTTGAAGCCCCTGCAGAAACCACTCCTATAGTATTCGTTGGGAAAGAGAGATAGAATGTCAAAGCATTCCCAAAAATCCCTGATAAAAGATAGATACCAAGAAAACGCCAACGTCCAAAGACATTTTCAACATATCGTCCCATAAAAAATAAGGAAAAGACATTCATGATGAGATGAATTACTCCAATATGGACAAAGAGTGGAGTGAATAAACGCCAAAACTCTCCATTATGTAAAACATAAGGTACAAACATAGCCCCTGAGTTAATTAAATTAATTGGTGTTGTGGACTCCCCACCAAATCGCATGATTTGTACAAGCCATGCAAAAACTGTGAGAATAGATAATATATAGGTTACTTTATATCTGCCAAAGTCTTCTCTAAAGTTATATGTTTCCATTGCATTATTTTCACTTTCCTTTTTCTTATATCTATGATACCATTATTATATAAGTTTTTGTTTAAGAGTATGTCTGTTTTAGTTACATCCATTTCTTATAAAAGATTTATAGTATTAAGAAAGGAAGTATCTCAAATGGCTCAAGGAACTGTAAAATGGTTTAATGCTACTAAAGGTTTCGGATTCATCACTGCTGAAGATGGTAAAGATGTGTTTGCACACTTCTCTGCTATCCAAACAGATGGATTCAAAACACTTGAAGAAGGACAAGCTGTCACTTTCGACGTTGAAGATGGTGAACGTGGACCTCAAGCGACTAACATCGTTAAAGCATAACAATTAAAACCTCCAATGGAGGTTTTTTATTTATTTTGAGACAGTGATTGTAACTTGAAATTTTTGATGACTCGTCGACTAGCAGGAATCAATACAGCTGTAGAACCTACCCATGCCACAGACTCTGAAATAAAGATAATGAGTGGATTCTTTAGTATAACACCAATAATTGCAAAAATCACACGTAAAACCAACTCCATGATTCCTGCTAATGTGGGTGCCTTTGCCTGACCTATTCCCTGTAACATATACCGTGTGACCAGTAATATTCCTAAAAGCCAGTATAGAGATCCTGTCGATAAATAATAAAGCATGGTAATCCCATATATTTTAGGATCACTTTGTGCATTCATGAAAAGACCCGTAAAAGCACGATTAAGTGTCCAGAGAATTGCTGCAAAAATCACACCATAAGAAACTGCAAGAAGCAATGTCTGTTTGAGTCCTTTGATGATACGCCCAAATTCTTTTGCTCCATAGTTCTGTGCTGTAAAGGTCGCCATAGCAATTCCTAAAGAACCCATGACCATTCCTGCAAAGCCGTCATATTTTAATCCAATAGTCTGTGCAACAATCACTAGTGTCCCCATCTTATTGACTGCAATCTGCTGAATGAGTGAACCTAATGTGATGACACTGGCTTGAAACCCCATAGGAATCCCTAGACGCAAATGCCCCTGTACTTCTTTCTTATCAAATGCAAACAATCTGAATTGTAGGAGAGGAACACGTTTTTTGATGTAAAGAATGAGGAAAACTACAGAAATAGCTTGAGCTCCAATAGTCGCAAGACCTGCACCCAAAACACCCATCCTAAAATGAATAACAAGTAGGGCAGACAGCCCTGCATTAAAGACATTAGAAACAAGCAAGGCAATCATAGAAACACGAGAATTACCTAAAGCACGCAGTGTTGCTGATAGATAGTTATAAAGGCTAGAAAAAATCATTCCAAGAAAAATAGTCATGAGAAATTCACGACTCATGGCAAAGATAGATTCAGGCATTTGCATCAATCGAAGTAAAGGATTAATGAAAATCATAGCCACGACAGTCAAAAGAAGGGATAAACCAATAGAAAAAGTCAAGCCAATAGAAAAACTCTCTCGTACTTTATCTGTTTTTTTAGCACCAAAATATTTGGCAATGAAGAGAGCCATTCCTGCAGTTACACCCTGACCTGTAGAGATAATGATTCCAGAAACAGATGCTGTAGCTCCAATGGCACCAACAGCCACTGCTCCAAGTGTCTTTCCGACAATGATAGCATCAACAGTGGTATAAAGCATTTGGAAAAAATTCCCAAACAACAAAGGGGTTGCAAATAGCAAAATCCCCTTTAATATTGATCCTTTAGTTAAATCTTTCATTGATTCCTTTTATTTTTTATCTAATTCTTGATAAAGCAATTCCTGTGCTACCTGTGGATTAGCTTGACCCTTGGTCACTTTCATGAGCTGACCAACCAAGGCCTTGGCTGCATTTTCTTTCCCATTCTTATAGTCTGATACTGACTGTTCATTGGCTGCAAAGACTTCTTGAATAATGGGAATAAGTTGTGCAGGATCTGAAATTTGTACCAGACCCGCTTTTTCAACAAACGCCTTGGCTGAGCCTCCATTTTTAGCTAATTCAAGGAATACTTTTTTGGCAATTTTTGATGAAATAGTCCCATCACCAATAAGCCCAAGCATTTCAGTTAAATTCTCAGGTGTAAGATGAATATCTTGCAACTCCAAATGCTCTGTGTTTAGATATTGAGCAATTTCACCTTGGAGCCAGTTAGCGACTAATTTAGCATCTCCACCTTGTGCCACAGATTTTTCAAAGAAATCTGATACTGCTCTATGAGTGGTTAATTGACGAGCATCGTATTCAGATAATCCAAAGTTGGAGACATACTTGGCACGGCGTTCTTTTGGAAATTCAGGCAATGTTGCCTCTACCTCTTTAATCCACTCCTCTGAGATTTCAAATCTTGGGACATCAGGCTCTGGGAAGTAACGATAATCTGATGCTCCTTCTTTAACACGCATAAGGATAGTTTGACCTGTCTTTTCATCGTAACGACAAGTTTCTTGACGGACTTCACCACCTGAACGCAAGACCTTAGCTTGCCTTTCCTGTTCATATTCCAAGCCTTTGCGGACAAAATTGAAAGAGTTGAGATTTTTAATCTCTGTCTTAACACCAAACTCCTCTTGACCATACGGGCGAAGAGAAATATTGGCATCACATCGCATTGAACCCTCTTCCATCTTGACATCAGAAATCCCTGTATATTGAATGATTTCCTTGAGAGCGGTCAGATAAGCATAAGCCTCCTCTGGTGTTCTCATGTCTGCTTCCGATACAATTTCAATCAGTGGTACACCTTGACGGTTAAGGTCAACATAAGAGAACCCATCTTCCCCATGAGTGTTTTTTCCTGCATCTTCCTCTAAATGAGCACGCTCAATACGAATAGAAGACTTTACTCCATTTTCAAGCTCAATCTCGATAGTTCCATCGTAGCCAATAGGTTCATCAAACTGTGAAATTTGATAAGCTTTAGGATTATCAGGGTAGAAATAATTTTTGCGGTCAAAGTGCATCTCTCTATGGATAGACATATCCAAAGCTTTTGCCAATTTAATTCCTGCTTCAATGACACCCTTGTTCATGACAGGAAGCACTCCCGGCATTCCCCAGTCGATAACATTAGTATTCTCATTAGGTCCTGACCCAAAATGAGCAGGTGAAGGACTAAAAATTTTAGAATTGGTATTGAGTTCTACGTGGACTTCAAGTCCAATAACAGTTTCAAAGTTCATATTGTTTTCCTATTTTTCATTTTCCTTGTTATAAATATCTTCGAAATCAGTAAATATATGTTCAACAATAAATTTGAACCAATCAACACTTTGTTCAAATTCTGGTAACTCCATTATCTCATAATCTTCAATATTTCCATGTACAATTCTATGCCTGTGTATACTGGAATAATAAGATAAGAAATAAAATGCTGTCTGCTCTTCTTGACTTAAATTAGGATTATAATTCTTCAAATTCAACGCTCTTAAATAATCAGTATCTGATTTTAATAGCATAGAAATATACTTTCCTGTTTTCACACTATTATCTAGTGATTTTTCTGCATCTGGGCCTTTGTATGTAAAATGCTGAAAACTTATTGCACCTGTTATTTGATTTTTGCCAGGTTTTTTATTAAAATAATCAATTAATTTTTTTGGGTTTTCTGAATAATCTTGATAATTAATAACTTCATCAAATAAGCTTCTTGGTAAATCACCAAAAGTTCTAATAGTCTCATCTAATTCAATAAATTCAGCAACTTTATTTATAAATTTATCCACAAAATTCTCAAATATAGTAAAAAGCTTTAGTGTTAGATAAATTTGATTCATTTTAATTAGGTTATATTCAATATCTGATAAATTTTGTTGTTGTTTATTTGTAATAAATCTATATAGATTTTTTAATTCTTCAAATTCTTTGTCATAGAACTGATATGAAAAATTTTTCAACAATTTAACCTTCCAAACTTTCAATAATATTTTTTATTTTTTCCAATCTTAACTCTAGCATATTTCTGTTGGGCGAACGCCTTCCAAAACAGTCGTCTTCATTTTCTGCCAGCACCTCTTGTAATAACTGCTTAATCTTTTCATTATCTGAATTATTGATATTTCGAGTTATCATTTCTCTAACCAACAAATACTCGAATTCTGCAACTGACTTATTTATCCGATTAGAAAATTTTTCACCATCATAAGATGCAAAACGTTCCATTGAAATAGGTAAAATTTCAGCCAATTTTTGCATAACCCCTAAAAACTCTGAATCGGCTTTTTCTATTATCTCCTGATTATTCCTATTTTCATCCAAGTATTGATTATATAATTTTTGTAAATCTCCTCTATATTCCGAAGAAACCGTTAGTTCTGAATCAATCATTGATGAAATAGAAATCAACCGTAGAGCTATTTCTTGATTAGTAAGATTTTTTGTTAAATAATCTTTATTTTCAAATATATCATTAAAATTTGCATATTGATTATTTTTTATGTCTATAATTTTATCAAGAAAATTAATGTACTCACCTCGGTACATTACTCTTCTCAATTCTTGGTTTGTTAATGGAGTACCTCCTTGGTTTATTCTAGTAAATACATCAAATTTAATATCTCTTGATGATTCTTTATTTATTCTCACAAGCGATAAACTTTTACTTAGAAAAGTTCTCTGCTCTGTTTTTGAAAGAGTATGAAATGTTTTTCCATTTAATCCTTGAAAATAAGAAAGCCCTCGAAGTTCTAACTGACTTTTATAAAATTTATAAATCGTTGTTAAACGTTGCTGACCATCAATTACTTCTTGTGTACCATCAATATTTTCATTCGTAAATATAGGGGCGATTGGAATATTGATAAATAATGATTCAATAAATTTACTAGCCTGTGGGATAGTCCAAACATAATTTCTTTGATATTCTGGATGTAACGCAATGTCTTCACGATCAATTCTATTCATAATAGTTTCTATATCTGGGCTTGTCTCATCGGTACTTAATTTCCTATCTTCTGTTACTACTGTTTCCTCTAACTCTTGTTCAGTATCAATATATTTAGCTTCAAGTTTTGCATTTTCAGTCTGTTCTGAAAATTTAAAGTCTTTTATCATAATTAATCCTTTCTATTTACTGAATATCGCTGGTTTTTTCTTGTGCCAGTCTGTTGTTGCTTCAAAGGCTGAAGCCACTTGATAAAGTGTTTCCTCGTCGTAACGTTTCCCAATCAGTTGCATTCCAACGGGTAGTCCATCTACTTGACCTGCTGGAATTGAAATGCCGGGTAACCCTGCCAAATTAGTTGGGATAGTGAGTATGTCCGCCAGATACATAGATACAGGATCTTTAACATCCCCAAATCCAAAGGCGACATTAGGCGAAGTTGGAGAAAGAATGAGATCGTAGTCTGCAAACACCTTGTTGAAATCTTCAATGATCAGTGTACGTATTTGTCCTGCTTTTTTGAAGAAAGCATCATAAGAACCTGCAGAAAGCGAGAAGTTCCCTAACATGATACGGCGTTGTACCTCAGGACCAAATCCTTGAGAGCGAGATTGAACATAGACATCTTCCAGATTTTCAATATTTTCAGCACGAAATCCATAACGAATACCATCAAAACGTTGTAAATTAGAAGCTGCTTCAGATGAAGCAATAATGTAGTAAACAGGTACTCCATATTGACTGTGTGGTAAGCTCACTTCCTCTACAATCGCACCTAGAGATTCCATGTGCTTAGCAGCATTCATAATTTGCTCTCTAACTTTCGGGTCAATCCCTTCACCAAAGTATTCTTTAGGCAAAGCAATTTTTAACCCTTTAATCTCTTGTCCTATTTTGGATGTAAAATCAGGAACCGCTAAATCTGATGAAGTCGAATCATTGGTATCCACCCCTGATAAGACACCTAAAAGCTGTGCATTTTCTTCAACTGTTGATGAAAATTGTCCAATTTGATCTAATGAACTTGAAAAGGCAACTAATCCAAAACGTGACACACGTCCATAAGTAGGCTTCATTCCTACAACACCTGAAAAAGCTGCGGGTTGACGGATAGAGCCTCCTGTATCTGACCCAAGAGAGAGACGAACTTCACCTGATGCAACAGATGACACAGAACCCGACGATGATCCTCCGGGTACTTTGGTTAAGTCCCAAGCATTTTTTGTTTGTCCAAAGTATGAAGTCTCCCCAGAAGAACCCATGGCAAATTCATCCATATTGGTTTTTCCGACGATAACCATCCCTGATTCTTTCATCTTACTTACTACTGTCGCATCATAGGGTGGCATCCAATTATAAAGCATTTTAGAAGCAGAAGTTGTCAGTAAATCTTTTGTGACAATATTGTCCTTAACTGCTACAGGAATACCATCAAGAACATTGCTGGGGTTTACACCACGAATATCAATGGCCTTGGCTGTCTCTAATGCAGACTCCTCTGCCAGAGTGATAAAGGCATTAATATCTGATTCACGAGATTTAATGTCTTTAAATGTTGATTCTGTCAGATCTGTAACTGTGATTTCCTTATTTACAAGCAAATCATGCAGTTGATTTACGGTTTTACCATTATAGGTCATTAGGCATCTCCTCCATCTGCAAGCATTGCTGGTACTTTAATAAATCCATTCTCTTGTTCTGGGACATTAGCCATTAATTCTTCACGACTTGCTTTACTCTGTGTTGACACATCCTCACGCATACGATTGACATTATCTGCGACTGACATTGTAAACTCAACTCCCGCTGTGTCAACTTCATCTAACTTTTCTACCATTTCAATGATATGAGAGAATGAATCTGTAAATTCTTGAATTTTATCTTCAGGAATTTCAAGTTTTGATAACCCAGCCACGTGCTTGATTGTATCTGCTGTAATTTGACTCATATTAGCTCCTTAATAAATAATCTTATCCCTATTATACTACATTTTCTAGTATTTTTTTCTTGTTCTATCTTGTTTTTCAACAAATAATAAAAGAGGTTAAAACCTCTTTTGTTTATTATCCTAGAAATTACGTTCCTCTAATTTCTTGAAAAGTCCCTTATTTAGCACTTTCACATAAGTTCCTTTCATCCCCATAGAACGACTTTCTATGATTGAGGCAGATTCCAGTTTACGCAAAGCGGTGACAATGACCGAACGTGTAATTTCGATTTTATTCGCAACATCAGAGGCAATGACATGACCTTCATTGCTGCCCAGCTCTTCAAGAATTGCTTTTACTGCTCTCATTTCTGAATAAGAAAGGGCGTTGACGGCCATAGAAGCCATAGCATCTTTACGAATATCCTCTTCCATTTGCACCATTTTTAAGTTAGAGAGTTGAACACCTATAACTGTTGTCGCAATTTCTACTAAAATCAAATCATCTTCTGTAAATTCTCCCTTTTCACGCCAAATGACAAATGTTCCCAATCGCATCCCTGAACCATATATAGGAGCAAGTGTCGTCATACCCTCAGGATATTCTTTTAACTTTTCACGTGGGAAAATAGCTAAGGGTTCATCGATCTTGATATTGGCAAGAGTATCAAAGACACGAAGAGCGTCACGTGTGTACTCTTCTGGGAGCTTACGGTCATAGAAAAACTTGTTGGCACGATCGTTATTGATACTGTAAGGAAGAGAATATCCCAGTATTTCTCCCTTGGTATTCATGACACAAGCATTACAATCAATAACACTTGCAATACGATCGCTTGTACGATTATAAGGCAATTCTTGCTCTAAATCTGAAATCCCATCTTGTAGAATAGAGGTAATTTTTCGTGTTTTATCGATTAATTTAGACATTATTTTTCTCCATTTTTATCTTCAATTCATTATATCATAAGTGTATAGAATTGTGACAAGTTGTCTGACAATTATAGGCAATAAAAAAGCCAATCGGCTTATTATTTTATTTTATAAATATCAAAGCTTGCTGTCGTCAAATCTTTCACGTTGGTATAAGTGCTTTTAAGTAGAGTTTTAGTGCTTTCAGGAATTGCCATGCTCTTATCTACAATGATGTACTTATCCTTAATCTGAGAAACGTTCAAATCATAACCTGTTTTATATTTAGTAGGATAATGTGCAGGAATATTATCAATATCAGTCACACGACCAGACAAAAGATTAATATTCTTATCTGGCCCAATGACATAGACGTTGTCGCCTGAATTGGTGTTATTTTTAACATATTGAGCAATGGTTTGCTCATCCTGTATGACCTGATGATTTTTAATGAAATGACCGTATAGTGGTAAGGCTACCGTCACAAGAAGAGCAATCATTGGCATAAAAAGATGTTGCCCCAAATAATGACTCAATAGATTTCGCTTATTGACAATAGCACTCCTTAGTCCAACACCCACGAAGATAATCAACAAGGGAAGGAGGACAAGGAAATTCGTCACATCAAATCCATACGAGAAAAGAATAATAAAGACTGAAAATACGGATCCAGTGAGCAGACTGATATGCCATGCTCTGACTTGACTCTCTTTCTTTAATCTCATTCCAATCATGAACTGTGTTGCGAAGTTAAAGACAAGGAGAACAACTATTGTTTTTACAAGGTTAGTGAAAAATTCACCA
>WREM01000004.1 GCA_009779335.1 Streptococcaceae bacterium
AAATCTTTTCCCGGGGTATGTATTGGTTGAGATGAACATGACTGATGAAGCATGGTTCATCGTGCGTAATACGCCTAATGTTACAGGATTCGTAGGTTCTCACGGGAATCGTTCTAAACCTACCCCACTCTTTGAAGAAGAAATCCAAGATATTCTTGTGGGTATGGGTCAAGCTGTACGTGAAATTAACTTTGAAGTTTATGTTGGGAAACGTGTACGTATTATCGATGGTGCGTTCTCAGGATTTGAAGCTCCTATTACAGAAGTAAGTGGAGATAAAGTTAAATTAGTTGTAGATATGTTCGGGCGTGAAACGCCAGTTGAACTTGATTTACAACAAATCGATGAAATTAATGAAGGTTAGAAACTAGATTGAAAGTCTAGTTTTTTATAAATAAAAATGAATTCAAAATTGAATAAAGAAATCATAAAATTCGGTTTACCCGCCATTGCAGAGAATTTTCTACAGATGTTGGTAGGAATAATAGATATATTTTTAGTCTCAAGATTAGGATTATCAGCTGTATCAGGAGTTTCTCTAGCGAGCAATATCATTGTTGTGTTTCAGGCTGTTTTTATAGCTCTAGGAGCGATTGTTTCTGGTATAGTTGCTAGACAATTGGCAGAAAAAAACAATCTTTTATCTCACAGTATTAAATCTGCCCTTAAATTAACACTTTATATTAGTGGTTTTATTGGTCTTCTTTGCTTAGTATTTTCAAGGGAAATGGTAGAGTTGATGGGTGCATCAAGCCAAACTAAGAATATGGCTTCGGAATATTTGTTTCTTGTGGGAAGTTTTATTGTCTTTTTGGGATTGGCGACGACTTTTGGAAGTATATTGCGGGCTTATGGAGATACTAAGACGCCGATGTATGCAAGTTTATATGCCAACTTTATCAATATTGGTTTGAGTGCTTTAGCTATTTTTGTCTTGGGTTGGGGAGTAGTTGGAGTTGCTTTATCAGCTGTAATTGCTCGATTCTTTTCAACAGGATACCTTTATATCAAATTATATAAGAAAGATGTTTGTTTTGGTTTCAGGGGGTTAATTAAACAAAGAATTGACAAAGAACTTATCAAACAAGCTTTGCCTGCAACCGCTGAACGTCTAGTCATGAGAGTTGGTGACCTATTAATAATTGTGCTGATTATATCCTTTGGTGATGCAATTTTTGCAGGGAATGCCATTGGTGAATCCATCATGCAGTTTAATTTTATTCCTGCTTTTGGTATGGCAACAGCGACAGTGGTACTGGTTGCTAAAGAATATGGAACAAAGAGCATGACTGATAAAATCAACGCATTAACGTGGCGGATTTATTTCCTAACTCTGGTAATGGTGTTGGTTGTTGCTCTACCTCTATTTATCTTCAGTAGAGGGCTCAGTGGAATGTTCACAGGGGATAGTCAAGCGATAAGTGCAAGTCAAATCGTGCTTTTCTTCTCACTTCTGACGGTTCCTTTTGCAGTAGGAACAACAAACTACACAGCTGCTCTTCAAGGGATAGGGCGGGCACGTATTCCTTTTTATGCGACAACGGTAGGGATGTTTGGCTTGCGATTGACCTTGGGCTATTTATTTGGCCATATTCTTGGATTAGGATTAGAAGGTGTATGGATGGCAGTGATGGCAGATAATTTCTTCCGATTCATTTATCTGAAATTAAAATTTAATAGGCTGATAAATGTTCAGTAAGATTAACGAATAAAAAAGCTATTCATGCGAATAGTTTTATTTGTTCTCTTTAAGCAAATCACGTATTTCACGTAATGTCTCAAGCTCTTCATTAATAACAACTGTATTTTCTCCATTTTTCTTAGGGAACAATTTATTAATCCCTTTTACAAGAAGAAAAATAACTAAAGCGATGATAATGAAACTAATAACATCATTTAGAAAAGTTCCGTAAGCGAATTTAGCTGAACCGATAGTGAAATTTAATTTAGTTAATGCGCCTCCTGGAAGAAAAATACCTACTAAAGGATTAATCAGATTAGTAACCAAAGAAACGATAATGGCAGTAAATGCTGTACCAATGATAACAGCGATAGCTAAATCCAAAACATTACCTCGTAAAATAAATTCCTTAAATTCTTTTAACATTATAAATACCTCCAAGTTGAATGAAATTATTATACCACAGTAAGAAAAAATCTAGTTTTGATTTATATGAAATAAATTTTTTCTATGATAAAAAACGCTTGACAATATATATATATATAATGAATATGCACGTCTTGTGTAGAAATAAATAAAAAAATTATTCATATAGAAAAGAGAAAACAATGGAGAATCTAAATTATTGCACAAATTGCGGAGAAGAAATGGATGCAAATGCCCAATTTTGTACTAAGTGTGGTGTATCAAAAAATAAAGTGAAAAAATATTGTGCACATTGTGGTGAAACAGTAACAGAAGAGCAGGATGTATGTACTAAATGTGGTGTTGCCCTTTCCAACATAAAATCAAATTCAAATACCTCAAATTCATTAGAGGATAACAGACATACATTTTATCTGATTGCTTTTATCCTTAATTGGGTGGCATTTGGGTTATTTACGCTATTAACTGGAGGACTTGGAATTATTGCAGCCGCTTGGGTTGTACCGATGACCTTGGCTTTGAAAAAGGCTGAAGGAAACAATAAAAAGAATATGACTCTAGCTGTATGTACACTCATTTTCGTGAGTGTTATCTCAGGAATATTAATGCTCGTAGCTGGTGGAGAAGATGATTAATAAAAACACAATTTTGTGTTTTTTTATTTTTGGCAAATACAAAAAGATTAAGAGTGATTTCTAGTGCTTGACAAGTTACAATCCTTATAGTAGAATAGAAAAATACTGTAAAAATACAGTCTTGGCGTTGAAGCGAGAGGTTGCGACACACCCGAAAGTATTGCCATACTTAAATGTCGGTTTTTCCCGCAGAGCCTATCCTATCACAATAGAAAAAAGGAGAAAAAATGGCAACTAAAAAAATCCGTATCCGCCTCAAAGCATACGAACATCGTATCCTTGACGCTGCTGCTGAAAAAATTGTAGAAACTGCAAAACGTACTAACGCAGAAGTAAGTGGACCAATTCCACTCCCTACTGATCGTAGCGTCTACACAGTTATTCGTGCGACTCACAAGTACAAAGACTCTCGTGAGCAGTTCGAAATGCGTACCCACAAACGTTTGATTGACATCATCGAACCAACTCAAAAAACAGTTGATTCATTGATGAAACTCGATCTTCCAAGTGGTGT
The DNA here is from genome assembly GCA_009779335.1 of Streptococcaceae bacterium. Classification (GTDB taxonomy): domain Bacteria; phylum Bacillota; class Bacilli; order Lactobacillales; family Streptococcaceae; genus Lactococcus. Next base: position 3,257 of record WREM01000004.1, read on the forward strand.
AAACATCGAAATTAAATTATAAGAAAGGTAATTCTCATGTCAAAAGGAATCTTAGGGAAAAAAGTGGGAATGACACAAATCTTTACGGAAACTGGTGAATTGATTCCAGTTACTGTAATCGAAGCAACTTCAAACGTTGTGCTTCAAGTTAAATCAGTGGAAACTGATGGATATGAAGCTGTTCAAGTTGGTTTCGATGACAAACGTGAAGTTTTGTCTAACAAACCCGCCAAAGGTCATGTTGCAAAAGCAAACACAGCTCCTAAGCGCTTCATTCGTGAATTCAAAGGAATCGAAGGCTTAGAAGTTGGATCAGAAATTAATGTAGATACATTCGAAGTCGGAGATGTCGTTGATGTTACCGGTACTTCAAAAGGTAAAGGTTTCCAAGGAGCGATTAAACGCTGGGGACAATCACGTGGACCTATGGCTCACGGATCTCGTTACCATCGTCGTCCTGGGTCAATGGGGCCAGTTGCAGCCAACCGTGTTCCAAAAGGAAAACGTCTTGCAGGTCGTATGGGTAACAAACGTGTTACCGTACAAAACCTCGTTGTTGCACAAGTGCTTCCAGAACAAAACGTTATCTTGATTAAAGGTAATGTGCCTGGATCTAAAAAATCACTGATTATTATTAAATCAGCAATAAAATCTAAACAATAAGGGAAGGAGATAGAAACTATAATGGCAAAAGTATCATTATTTAAACAAGACGGCTCACAAGCTGGTGATGTTACCTTGAACGATGCAGTGTTTGGGATTGAACCCAATGAAGCTGTAGTCTTCGATGTTGTAATTTCACAACGCGCTAGCCTTCGCCAAGGGACTCATGCACATAAGAATCGTTCATTGGTCTCAGGTGGTGGTAAGAAACCATACCGTCAAAAAGGAACTGGACGTGCCCGTCAAGGTTCAACCCGTTCACCACAATTCCGTGGTGGTGGGACTGTCTTCGGACCTAACCCACGAAGCTATGCTTACAAATTACCGCAAAAAGTGCGTCAATTGGCTCTTAAGTCAGTTTACTCACAAAAAGTACTTGATAAAACACTTATCGCTGTTGATGAATTGAGCTTCAAGGCTCCTAAAACAAGCGAATTTGCAAAAGTTCTTGAAGCTCTTTCAATCGAACGTAAAGTACTTGTTGTTCTTCCTAATGAAGGAAATGAATTTGCGGAACTTTCTGCACGTAACCTTTCTAACGTGAAAGTGGCTACTGCGAATACAGTAAGTGTGCTTGACATCGTATCAAATGATAAACTTCTTGTAACTCAAGCAGCTTTATCTCAAATTGAGGAGGTACTTGCATAATGAATCTTTATGACGTAATCCGTAAACCAATCATCACAGAAGCATCAATGCAAGCTATGGATCAAAAGAAATATACTTTCGAAGTTGATTCACGTGCACATAAACTTCTTATCAAACAGGCTGTTGAAGCTGTGTTTGAAGGAGTTAAAGTTGCTTCAATCAATACAGTCAGCGTTAAGCCTAAAGGTAAACGTGTTGGACGTTATGCAGGTTTCAAACCTGGATACAAAAAAGCAATCGTCACTCTTACAGAAGACTCAAAAAACATTGATGTCTTCGGTGAAGATGCTGAATAAATAGAAGGAGAATATCGTGGGAATTAGAGTATATAAACCTACTACTAACGGTCGTCGTAATATGACTGGTAGTGACTTTGCTGAAATTACTACAAGTACTCCTGAAAAGAGCTTGCTTGTATCACTTAACAGTAAAGCTGGTCGTAACAACCTTGGACGTATCACTGTACGTCATCAAGGTGGCGGTCACAAACGTAAATACCGTTTGGTTGATTTCAAACGTCTCAATGATGGTGTAAATGCCAAAGTTGCAACGATTGAATATGATCCAAACCGTTCAGCAAACATCGCACTTATTGTTTATGAAAATGGTGTGAAATCATACATTTTGGCTCCTAAAGGACTTGAAGTTGGTATGACTGTTGTTTCTGGACCAGACTCAGATATTAAAGTTGGTAATGCGTTACCTCTTGCAAATATCCCAGTCGGTACATTGATTCACAATATCGAAATGAAACCTGGTAAAGGTGGACAATTAGTACGTTCTGCAGGAACATCTGCACAAGTACTCGGTATTGAAGGAAAATACACATTGATTCGCTTGCAATCAGGTGAAGTGCGTATGATTTTGTCAACATGTCGTGCGACTATCGGTGAAGTTGGGAATGAGCAACACTCATTGATCAACTACGGTAAAGCTGGACGCTCACGTTGGCGTGGAATCCGTCCAACTGTTCGTGGATCAGTAATGAACCCGAATGATCACCCACACGGAGGTGGTGAAGGTAAACAACCTGTTGGTCGCAAATCACCAATGACTCCATGGGGTAAACCAGCTCTTGGACTCAAAACACGCAACAAGAAAGCACGTTCTAATAAGCTTATTGTACGTCGTATCAACGACAAATAATATCATTTGCTTCATGACTTCTTCGTCAGAAATCTTCTCGTGCATTTCAGTGCACCACGAAGTTTTCTACCTTGAATTCATTTAACAAATTATCTTATTCTAGATATAACAGTTACTCTTGAGAGTGCCTGTTAAACTTTGAATATTTATTCAAATATCCAAAGTTTAGCAGGTGGTCATTAAGATAACTTGCATAAATCCGCCAACCTCGCCTCAGTAGCGTTGTGGTAACAAACATTTAAAGGAGAACCAGAAAATGGGTCGTAGTCTTAAAAAAGGACCTTTCGTCGATGAGCATCTCATGAAAAAAGTTGAAGCTCAAGCGTCGAATGAGAAAAAATCTGTGATCAAAACTTGGTCACGCCGTTCTACAATTTTTCCGAATTTTGTAGGACTCACAATTGCAGTATATGATGGTCGTAAACACGTACCAGTTTATGTTCAAGAAGATATGGTTGGACATAAGCTTGGTGAATTTGCACCAACACGTACATACCGTGGTCACGCTGCTGACGACAAGAAAACTAGACGTTAATAGGAGGAAAACACAATGGCAGAAATTACTTCAGCTAAAGCAACTGCACGTACAGTTCGTGTTTCTCCTCGTAAATCACGTCTCGTAGTGGACTTGATTCGTGGGAAGCACGTTGCCGATGCAATTGCAATCTTAAAATTCACACCGACTAAAGCGGCAAAAGAGATTGAAAAAGTTTTGAACTCAGCAATCGCTAATGCAGAAAATAACTTTGGTCTTGAAAAAGCAAACTTGGTAGTAAGCGAAACTTATGTTAACGAAGGGCCAACGATGAAACGTTTCCGTCCTCGTGCCAAAGGTTCAGCTTCACCAATCAATAAACGCACATCACATCTTACAGTTGTGGTTGCAGAAGTAGAATAAGGAGGTAACATCGTGGGTCAAAAAGTACATCCAATTGGAATGCGTGTTGGCGTTATTCGTGACTGGGATGCCAAATGGTATGCCGAAAAAGAATATGCGGATTACCTTCACGAAGACTTGGCAATTCGTAACCTTATCCAAGAAAAATTGGCTGACGCTTCAGTATCAACTATTGAAACTGAACGTGCTGTGAACAAAGTTATCGTAACACTTCACACAGCTAAACCGGGTATGGTTATTGGGAAGTCAGGAGCGACGGTTGATAATCTTCGTGCTGAATTGTCAAAAGTAACAGGTAAACAAGTCCACATCAATATCGTCGAAATCAAAAAGCCTGATTTGGACGCTCATCTTGTTGGGGATGGCATTGCCAAACAACTTGAAGCACGTATTGCTTTCCGTCGTGCTCAAAAACAAGCTATTCAACGTGCTATGCGTGCAGGAGCTAAAGGAATCAAAACTCAAGTATCTGGTCGTTTGAACGGAGCGGACATCGCCCGTGCAGAAGGATACTCAGAAGGAACAGTTCCACTCCACACATTGCGTGCAGACATTGACTACGCTTGGGAAGAAGCTGATACTACATACGGTAAACTCGGAGTTAAAGTCTGGATTTACCGTGGTGAAGTTCTTCCAACTAAGAACAATACTGCGAAAGGAGAAAAATAATCCATGTTAGTACCAAAACGTGTTAAACACCGTCGTGAATTCCGCGGTAAAATGCGTGGTGAAGCTAAAGGTGGTAAGGAAGTAACATTCGGTGAATACGGTCTTCAAGCGACTACATCTCACTGGATTACTAACCGCCAAATCGAAGCTGCCCGTATTGCAATGACTCGTTACATGAAACGTAACGGTCAAGTTTGGATTAAAATCTTCCCTCATAAATCATACACATCTAAAGCTATTGGTGTACGTATGGGTAAAGGGAAAGGTGCTCCTGAAGGTTGGGTTGCCCCAGTTAAACGTGGTAAAATCATGTTTGAATTGGGTGGTGTAAGTGAAGAGATTGCTCGTGAAGCATTACGTCTCGCTTCACACAAACTTCCAATCAAGACTAAATTCGTGAAACGAGAAGGAGGAGAAAACTAATGAAATTGAATGAAACAAAAACATTGCTTAGTGATCTCCGTGGATTGTCAGTTGAAGAATTGACAACACGTGAACAAGAATTGAGAAAAGAATTGTTTGACCTTCGTTTCCAAGCTGCAGCAGGGAAACTCGAAAACACTGCTAAGCTTAAAGAAGTCAAAAAAACAATTGCACGTGTGAAAACTGTGCAACGTGAATTAACTAAATAGATCGGGAGAACTTATAAATGGAACGCAATCAACGTAAAGTTTATCAAGGCCGTGTGGTTTCAGACAAAATGGATAAAACTATCTCAGTTGTCGTAGAAACTAAACGTAACCACCCTGTCTATGGTAAACGTATCAACTATTCTAAAAAATACAAAGCTCATGACGAAGAAAATACTGCCAAAACTGGTGATATTGTTCGCATCATGGAAACTCGTCCTTTATCAAAAGACAAACGTTTCCGTCTTGTAGAAATCGTTGAAGAAGCTGTAATTATCTAAGCAAAACTAGGAGGAAAAACGCATGATTCAAACAGAAAGCCGTTTGAAAGTTGCTGATAACTCTGGTGCCAAAGAAATCTTGACTATCCGTGTACTCGGAGGGTCAAGTCGTAAATTCGCTGGTATCGGTGACACTATCGTTGCAACTGTAAAATCAGCTGCTCCTGGTGGAGCAGTAAAAAAAGGTGAAGTGGTTCGTGCTGTCATCGTTCGTACAAAATCTGGTGCTAAGCGTCCTGATGGATCTTACATCAAATTTGATGAAAATGCAGCCGTTCTTATCCGTGAGGATAAAACACCTCGTGGAACTCGTATCTTTGGCCCTGTCGCACGTGAATTACGTGAGGGGGGTTATATGAAGATTGTTTCCCTTGCACCTGAGGTTCTTTAATTTTATCGTAACTTCTTCGTCAGCCTTCGGCTTGTGTACTTAAGTACACGTCGCCTTAGCTTCCTTGAATTTACTTCAAAAATATAAAGAAAAAGTTTTGAATTTTTCAAAACAATTATTGTCAATAAATTCCAAACCATCTTTGATGGTGTAGTCCCCTGCTTGTCAGGGTGCCCATAGGGCGTAAGAAAGGAAATACTATGTTTGTAAAAACTGGTGATACAGTTAAAGTCATTGCGGGTAAATCTCGTGGTGTCGAAGGTAAAGTCATTAAGGCTTTGCCAAGAGTAAATAAAGTTGTGGTTGAAGGTGCCAACATCATGAAAAAACACCAAAAACCCAACAATGAAAATCCTAGTGGAGCTATTCTTGAAATCGAAGCACCAATGCACGTGTCAAACGTACAAGTACTCGATAAAGATGGAGTAGCCGGTCGTGTAGGTTACAAAGAAGTTGACGGTAAAAAAGTCCGCTTCAACAAAAAATCAGGACAAGTCCTAGACTAAGAGGAAGGAGAAAATATATGTCTAATCGTTTAAAAGAAAAATACACTAACGAAGTTGTACCAGTCTTGACAGAGAAGTTTAGTTACTCATCAATCATGGCAGTACCAAAAGTTGATAAAATCGTGATTAACATGGGTGTTGGAGATGCTGTAAACAACTCTAAAAATCTTGATAAAGCTGTTGAAGAATTAGCACTTATCTCTGGTCAAAAGCCATTGATCACTAAAGCTAAGAAATCAATCGCTGCCTTCCGTCTTCGTGAAGGAGTAGCAATCGGTGCTAAAGTTACACTTCGTGGTGAACGTATGTATGAATTCTTGGATAAATTGGTCACTGTTTCTCTTCCTCGTGTCCGTGATTTCCATGGTGTATCAAAGAAAGCCTTTGATGGACGTGGGAACTACACACTTGGTGTGAAAGAACAGTTGATCTTCCCTGAAATCAACTATGATGATGTATCTAAAGTTCGTGGAATGGATGTTGTTATCGTAACAACAGCCAACACTGACGAGGAATCACGTGAATTGCTTACTCAAATGGGTATGCCATTCGCTAAATAGGAATAAGGAGAATATAAAATGGCTAAGAAAGCTATGGTAGTAAAAAGCAAACGCCCAGCAAAATTCTCAACGCAAGCCTACACTCGTTGTGAAAAATGCGGACGCCCACATTCAGTATATCGCAAGTTCAAACTCTGCCGTATCTGTTTGCGTGAGTTGGCTTATAAGGGTCAACTTCCTGGAGTTAAAAAAGCTTCATGGTAAAAATTTCTGTCGGCTAATCATCGTCAGATAAGCACTTGTGTACTCAAATACACTACGTCTTTCTCTTCTCTGATTATCTCTAAGAAATATAGATAAACTATCTCGATGAGATGGTTTTTTTGTATTAATTTGAACTGACTTTGTAAAAATAAAAAATCATCTCATTTTGGGGTACTTTTTGTTTGGAATGTTATAAAAAATATTGAAAAACGCATAAGTATATACTTATGTTAAAACTTGACAAAGTTTTAACATATTCTTACTTGGAGATTATATTACTAATAGGAGGGTAAAATCATGAGTGAAAAAAAGAAGTAGCAGCAGCTATCGTTGCAGACGTGGCAAAAGCTGCAGCTGTAGCCGTAGTTAGTACACTTGCGAGTGTAGCTGTTGAATTATTAAAAAACAAAAAATAAAATAATATGTCACTTTGAATCTTAGGAGTTAATTATGAGCCAAAAACAATGGGGGCATGGATATCGTGCAGGTGTAAAAGATGAACGAAAAAAAGCAAAACAAGTACATCAACAAGGACAGATTGAAGGGGGAGTTGCGGGGGGGTGCTTGGAACGCTGATTATTGCTGGAATTAGTCTAGTTGTAAAGAGTATCACAGACAAAAAATAATATAGTAGTTTAAGGAGAAAATAAATGCCAAGAGGTCTAAAAAATGGACACCCATTTACTGGAAATCAATATACAGGGGGAAAACCGTATCCAAAAGGTGGAGGCGGATGTTTAATTTTCCTAATTTTAGGAGCAGGTACTCTGATTCAATTATTCACAAAAATTTTTTAAAGTTTTTAAGGAAAAATTGATGAAGATGATAATTTTTTAAAAGAGAATTATAACATGAAACACCCGAAGGCGTTGTCAATTATTGACAGTGCTTTTTCTTTTTGATATAATGATTAAGTTCGGTCTTTGTGCTTGCACGGGGCCTCATTAATTTGAAAGTGGGAATTGAACGCTCCCAAACTACAAATAATAGAAGGAGTATTACTTATGGTAATGACTGATCCGATTGCAGACTTCATGACTCGTATTCGTAATGGTAACATGCGTAAATTCGATGTTGTAGAAGCACCTGCGTCAAAAATCAAACGTGAAATCGCAGAAATCCTCAAATCTGAGGGGTATGTGAAAGACGTTGAGTACGTTGAAGATAACAAACAAGGCGTTATCCGTGTTTTCTTGAAATATGGAGCTAACGGTGAAAAAGTAATCACTAACTTGAAACGTATCTCTAAACCGGGTTTGCGTGTTTACGCTAAATCTACTGATGTACCTAAAGTGCTTAATGGACTGGGTACAGCAATTATCTCAACTTCTGAAGGTGTCATCACTGATAAAGAAGCACGCCAAAAGAATGTTGGTGGAGAAGTATTAGCTTACATTTGGTAATCTAATCACTGTGAAAACGGGCTAAAGACCCGACAATTTAACAGAAGGAGACAAAAATGTCACGTATTGGTAACAAAATCATCACTCTTCCTGCTGGTGTAGAAGTCAAGCAAGAAGGTGCAAATGTAACTGTCAAAGGAGCTAAAGGAGAACTTACTCGTTCTATTTCTTCTCAAATTGAGATGGAAGTAAATGGAACGGAAGTCAGCTTCAAACGTCCTAATGACTCAAAAGAAATGAAAACAATCCACGGAACTACTCGTGCCAATGTAAATAACATGGTCGTTGGAGTATCTGAAGGATTCAAAAAAGAACTTGAAATGATCGGGGTTGGGTACCGTGCACAATTACAAGGAAATAAACTTGTCTTGTCTGTTGGTAAATCTCACCCTGATGAAGTTACAGCTCCAGAAGGTGTAACTTTTGAAGTACCTGATGCTACTCACATCAATGTTAGCGGAGCTAACAAAGAAGTGGTTGGACAAATGGCGGCATTCATCCGCAGTCGTCGTTCTCCAGAACCTTATAAAGGTAAAGGGATTCGTTACGTTGGAGAGTATGTTCGTCGTAAAGAAGGTAAAACTGGTAAATAATTTTCTTCTTCGTTCTAGCTTCGTTAATTTTTGGTGTGGTGTACTTAAGTACACCACACCATGAACTTCGTTCTAAAAATTGCCTCGCTGTAACTTGAAGATGATTTATCGTTTATTCTGAATCAAGTAAGGTTCAAAATAATAAAATTAAAAAGAAATAAATTCCACTGTCTCACAGCAGTATTTGATGGCAAAAACTATCAAAAATATTAAAATACAAGAGGTATAATTGTGATTTCTAAAGCAGATAAAAATAAAACACGCCAAAAACGTCATACACGTGTGCGTGGAAAAATCTCTGGAACTGCAGAGCGCCCACGTTTGAACATTTTCCGTTCAAACACAAACATCTACGCTCAAATCATTGATGATGTAGAAGGTGTAACGCTCGCAAGTGCCTCATCACTTAAATTGTCTGGAACTAAAACAGAACAGGCAAAAGAAGTTGGTGAACTCGTAGCCAAAGCCGCTAAAGCTAAGAAGGTTGAAGAAGTTGTCTTCGATCGTGGTGGTTATCTCTATCACGGGCGTGTTCAAGCACTCGCTGAAGCAGCACGTGAAGCTGGATTGAAATTCTAAGAAAGGGGTAATCATAAAATGGCAGAAAACAGAAAAAATAATCGTGAAGAAAAAAGCGAATTTGAAGAACGTGTTGTTGGAATCAACCGTGTAACTAAAGTTGTTAAAGGTGGACGTCGTCTACGTTTTGCAGCTCTTGTAGTTGTAGGAGACCGTAAAGGTCGTGTAGGTTTCGGTACGGGTAAAGCTCAAGAAGTACCTGAGGCTATCCGTAAAGCAATCGAAGCAGCTAAGAAAAATCTTATTACAGTGCCAATGTCAGGAACTACTATTCCTCATGAAGCATTAGGACAATTTGGCGGAGGTAAAATCTTACTTAAACCTGCTGTCGAAGGATCTGGAGTTGCCGCTGGTGGTGCTGTTCGTGCCGTCATCGAATTGGCTGGAGTTGCAGATATTACATCTAAATCACTCGGATCTAACACACCTATCAACGTTGTTCGTGCAACAGTTGATGGATTACAACAATTAAAACGTGCTGAAGAAGTCGCTACTTTACGTGGTAAAGACATCTCAGAATTAGCATAAGAAGGGAGATAATCAAATGTCACAAATTAAAATTACTTTGGTTAAATCACCAATTGGTCGCCTTCCTGCTCAACGTAAAACAGTTGTTGCACTTGGTCTTGGTAAACTCCAAAGTTCAGTTGTAAAAGAAGATACACCTGCTTTACGTGGTATGGCAAACTCAATTTCACATCTTGTGAAAGTTGAAGATTTTGATGGAAAAGCAGCAAAACCTGCAGCTAAGAAATCAACTCAGCCTGCAACTAAAGTGGCTACAAAAGAAAAAGCAGAATCTAAGAAAGCAGAACCTAAAAAGGCATCTGCTTCAGCATCAAAACCTGATGCATCAACAACTATTCCTGAAATTAAAGCATACCTTAAAGAACAAGGAATTAGCTATACAGGTGTAACAAAAAAAGCAGACTTGCTTGCATTAGTAAAATAAAAATAGCCTAGGCTATTTTTTAATTTTCAATAAAGGTAAATCTGATACTATTATCATAGAGTTTAGTAAAACTTGCTATTTTAAACTCTTTTTAGTAGAATAGTAAGAGTTCTATATAGAACAAAAATAATAGCCGTACAAGCGAGTCGATCTGATTCTCCCTTATAGAATGTGAGAGGCGGTAGCATTGTACAAAATAAGGAGAAATAAAAATGAAATTAAATGAATTAAAAGCAGCTGAAGGTAGCCGTAAAGTACGTAACCGTGTGGGTCGTGGAACATCGTCAGGAAACGGTAAAACTTCTGGACGTGGACAAAAAGGTCAAAAATCACGTTCAGGTGGTGGAGTACGTCCAGGATTTGAAGGGGGACAAACAGAACTCTTCCGTCGTATGCCTAAACGTGGATTTTCTAATGTAAACCGTAAAGAATACGCAATTGTTAATCTTGATACACTTAACCGTCTTGGAGATGGAGCAGAAGTAACTGCTGAAACTCTTGTCGCAGCTAAAATCATTAAAGATGTAAAATCAGGAATTAAAGTTCTTGGTAACGGTGAATTAACTGTTAAAAATCTTAAAATCAATGTGGCTAAAATATCTGCTTCAGCCAAATCAGTTATTGAAGCTGCAGGTGGATCAGTAGAAATACATGAAGCTAAATAATACAAATCAAAATAAATGAAGCGATTGATAGTATAATCGCTTCTTGACATTAAACATAAAAAGTCAAAAGGAGACAATATGTTTTTTAAAGTTTTAATCCAAGGTTTAAGAGATAAAGGTGTAAGACCAACAATCTTGTTTACTCTATTGATTTTGTTCGTCTTTCGTTTAGGAACACATATTACTGTTCCTGGTATCAATGTGGAGAATCTTAACAAATTAGGGGATATGCCCTTCTTTAGTATGATGAACCTTATGTCTGGGAATGCCATGAAGAGCTATTCTCTGTTTGCCTTAGGGGTTACACCTTATATCACAGCTTCTATTATTGTTCAACTTTTACAAATGGACATCGTTCCCAAATTTGTGGAGTGGTCTAAGCAGGGAGATGTAGGACGTCGTAAGCTTAATCAAGCAACACGCTACTTCACTCTTATCTTATCTATGTTACAATCGATTGGGATTACGGCAGGTTTTCAGGCTATGTCTGGTTCTGGAATTGTTAACAATCCAAATGTACAAACATATATTATGATTGCAGTACTTCTAACTACGGGGTCATTGGTTGTTTGTTGGCTTGGGGAGCTCATTAATGCAAAAGGGTTTGGTTCAGGAATTTCTATGCTAATTTTTGCAGGTATTATATCCAGTATTCCTAGTTCAATTTATTCAATTTACAATACCTATTTTGTTAATGTAAGACCCGATCAACTTCCTACATCTTATGCAATCGTTGGAGGATTGATTGTTGCTAGTGTTTTAATCATGTATCTTGTTACTTGGTTTATGGGAGCTATTCGAAAAATTCCTATTCAATACACTAAGTTAACGCAAGGGGCGCCAGCAAGTTCATATTTGCCGTTTTCAGTTAATCCAGCCGGAGTTATTCCAATTATCTTTGCAGGAGCTCTAGTAACTGTCCCTGCAACAGTAATACAGTTCATTCAACACTCGAAGGGTTCAAGTGCGGGGTGGTTAAATACCCTTCAAAATGCTTTAAATACTAAAACTTGGACAGGACTTGTGTTCTATGCGTTGTTGATTACTCTGTTTTCTTTCTTTTATGCTTTTGTTAATATCAATCCTGAAAAATTATCAGAAAATTTACAAAAACAAGGTGGGTATATTCCTTCTGTACGTCCTGGAAAACCAACAGAGAAATATGTATCTGGAATCCTCATTCGATTATCAACAGTCGGTTCAATATTCCTTACAATTGTTACTCTTTCCCCAATTATTGCATCAAACTTATTTGGTTTACCGCAAATCATTTCACTTGGTGGGACATCGCTTATGATTGTGGTTCAAGTGGCTGTAGCTGCAAGCAGACAATTAGAAGGTCGGCTTAATAAAAATAAATATACAGGATTCATGGATGGAACTGTATTGGATTAAAAAACCTAAATTTAGGGTTTTTCTTTATTTTTTTGAAAAAATAGGCTAGAATAAGGGAAGTAAAATGAAAGTAGGAAAAATACAATGAATTTATTAATTATGGGATTACCGGGTGCTGGTAAAGGAACGTTGGCTGAATTTATCATTGAAAAATATGGAGTAAAACATATCTCGACTGGAGACATGTTCCGTGCAGCCATGAAAAATGAAACTGAAATGGGAAAATTAGCCAAAGGATTCATTGATAAAGGGGAACTTGTACCAGATGAAGTAACGAATGGTATTGTTAAAGAGCGTTTGGCTGAAGACGACATCAAAGCATCGGGGTTCCTCCTTGATGGGTATCCCCGTACTATTGATCAAGCTCATGCTTTGGATACAATGCTAAAAGAATTAAATATTAAGCTCGATGCAGTGATTAACCTTGAAGTTGACCCTTCCATTTTGGTTGATCGTTTAAGTGGTCGCTTCCTTTGTCGCAATTGTGGAGCAACCTATCATAAAATCAACAAACCTACAAAAGTTGAAGGAACGTGTGATGTTTGTGGAAGTCATGATCTATATCAACGCCCGGATGATATGCCTGAAACTATAAAAAACCGTGTAGAAGTCAATATGAAAGAATCTGCTCCAATTCTTGAACATTATACACAAGAGGGATTGATGAAAAATATTAATGGTGGACAAGATATTAAATTAGTTCGAGAAGATTTGAAAGAAATCCTTGGTTAATAAGCAAATAAAAAGAGAAAAAATAATCTCTTTTTTTGTACACTAAAGTACAAAAAATCTTGATATTTGAACTGGTTCATGCTATAATATTAAGGTCCGACTTTTTAGATATTTTATATCTTTCGGGAATTTTTGAAGGAGGTACTTTTGCTTGGCAAAAGACGATGTAATTGAAATTGAAGGTAAAGTAGTTGATACTATGCCGAATGCAATGTTCACAGTTGAACTTGAAAATGGTCACCAAGTGTTGGCGACTATTTCAGGTAAAATCCGTAAGAACTATATCCGAATTTTACCCGGAGATCGAGTTCAAGTTGAATTGTCACCGTATGATTTGACTCGTGGACGTATTACTTTCCGCTTCAAATAATTTATTGGACATTCATTGAGTGCAGTTTTGCACAGTAACCATAGAAAGGAAGACACAATGAAAGTTAGACCATCAGTTAAACCAATTTGCGAACACTGTAAAGTAATTCGTCGTAACGGTCGTGTAATGGTAATTTGCCCTGCCAATCCAAAACACAAACAACGTCAGGGATAGAAAGGAAAAGTAGGCTTTTCAAATCATAAGATTTGAAAGCTGAAAAAGGAGAAAATATGGCTCGTTTTGCTGGAGTTGATATTCCAAACGAAAAACGTATTGTTATTTCATTAACTTATGTATTCGGAGTTGGATTGCAAACTGCTAAGAAAGTACTTGCTGCTGCAAGTGTATCAGAAGATGTACGTACAAAAGATTTAACGCCTGATCAAGAAGATGCGATTCGTCGTGAACTTGATGGACTTAAACTTGAAGGGGATCTTCGTCGTGAAGTAAACCTTAACATCAAACGTTTGATGGAGATTGGTTCTTATCGTGGGATGCGTCACCGTCGTGGGCTTCCTACACGTGGACAAAACACAAAGAACAATGCTCGCACTCGTAAAGGACCTGCGAAATCTATCGCTGGTAAGAAAAAATAAAATAATAGAAAGGAGTTAAAATGGCAAAAATTACTCGTAAACGTCGTGTTAAAAAGAATATTGAAACTGGAATTGCCCACATTCAATCTACATTTAACAACACAATCGTAATGATTACTGACGTACATGGTAACGCCCTTGCTTGGTCATCAGCTGGAGCCCTTGGATTCAAAGGTTCTAAAAAATCTACACCATTTGCAGCTCAAATGGCATCAGAAGCTGCAGCTCAAGCAGGACAAGAACAAGGTTTGAAAACAGTGTCTGTTACAGTTAAAGGTCCTGGACCTGGTCGTGAATCAGCTATTCGTGCACTTGCTGCAGCTGGTCTTAACGTAACTTCTATTAGTGATGTGACTCCTGTACCTCACAACGGTGCACGCCCTCCTAAACGTCGTCGTGTATAATCTTTATAAAGGTTGTTAGTAAAAATATTCGATGATTAACTAAGAGGAGAGAAACACACATATGCTTGAGTTTGAAAAACCAAAAATTACAAAATTTGATGAAACAGAAAACTTTGGGAAGTTCGTTATTGAACCACTTGAACGTGGGTATGGAACAACCCTAGGAAATTCTTTACGTCGAGTACTATTATCATCACTTCCAGGAGCTGCTGTTACAGCCGTTCAAATTGATGGCGTTCAACATGAATTCACAACAATTCCAGGAGTGCGTGAGGACGTTATCCAAATCATCTTGGCTATTAAAGGATTAGCAATTAAATCTTATTCTGAAACTGCCAAACAAATAGAACTTGATATTACAGGTCCAGCAGAAGTTACTGCAGGAGATATATTGACAGATTCTGATATTGAGATTATGAATAAAGAACATTATTTATTCTCTATCGCAGAAGGTCACTCTATGCGTGCTGTAATGACAGTTAACAAAGGTTATGGATATGTTCCAGCAGATGATAATAAATCTGAAGATGCACCTATTGGAACTATTGCTGTTGATTCTATTTACACACCAGTAAGTAAAGTAAATTATCAAGTTGAACCTGCTCGTGTGGGTGGAGATTCTAACTATGATAAATTAACACTTGAAATCAATAC
>WREM01000005.1 GCA_009779335.1 Streptococcaceae bacterium
ATCAATCAGGAAATTCAATCAGGAGATTCAATTTCAATCGGTGTCACTCACAAAAAATTAGAAATTTCTCATATTTCTTGAAGTTAATATAAAATCATGTTATAATTAGATTAGAAATTAAAGAAAGGACAGTGCTTGAAAGAGGGCTGTTAAAGGTAATTTTTATGATTAAATATAATATCCGTGGTGAAAATGTAGAAGTAACAGAAGCTATTCGTGCCTACATCGAAGATAAAGTTGGAAAACTTGAAAAGTATTTCAATGATGGACATGAGGTAAATGCCTATGTGAATCTCAAGGTTTTTGCCGATAAGACATTTAAGGTTGAAGTGACCTTGCCTGCTAAGAATGTGACGCTTCGTGCAGAGGATACTTCGCAAGATATGTATGCTTCTATTGATTTAGTTGAAGAAAAACTAGAACGTCAAATTCGCAAATATAAGACCCGTACCAACCGCCGTTCTAAAAATAATGTGCCTACAGGAATGGCTTTCACAGATGAGTTTGCTCCTTTGGCACAGACTGATGAAGTCGCAGATGATGAGGTAAAGATTGTACGTACCAAGCACATCGCACTCAAACCTATGGACGCAGAAGAAGCCATTCTACAGATGGATATGCTGGGGCATGACTTCTTTATCTATACAGATGCAGAGACAAATGTACCGCACATTGTCTATCGTCGTAAGGATGGGAACCATGGGGTCATTGAAACAGAATAGAAAATTAAACTTACAGAAATGTAAGTTTTTTTATTTTCCTTTATGTTATAATATTTTTATAAGAAGCCAGACAGAAAGGACGAAAAATGAGTCAACCCTTATTTCTAAAATCAGTTTTACAGGAAAAAATCTGGGGTGGAAAACACCTGAGTCAATATGGGCTAGATTTGCCTTCTGACAAGGTCGGAGAATATTGGGCAATCTCTGCTCATCCCAACGGACGCTCAACCATCAAAAACGGGGAATATGCAGGACAAACCTTAGATGAACTTTATGCCAATCATCGTGAACTGTTTGGAAATTCTGATAAAGAAGTATTTCCATTATTGACAAAAATTCTTGATGCAAATGACTGGCTATCCGTGCAGGTTCATCCTGATGATGAATATGGGCTGGCTCATGAGGGAGAGCTAGGAAAGACAGAGTGTTGGTACATTCTCTCGGCTGAACCCAACGCTGAAATCATCTATGGTCATACCGCTAAATCAAAAGAGGAACTGACTCAGATGATCGAGTCAGCTGACTGGGATCATCTATTGACTAGAGTCAAGGTCAAGACAGGAGATTTTTTCTATGTGCCTTCAGGAACCATGCACGCCATTGGAGCAGGGATTATGGTTCTTGAGACTCAGCAATCATCAGATACCACCTACCGTGTCTATGATTTTGACCGTAAAGACGATTCGGGCAATCTGCGTGAGTTGCACATCAAACAATCCATTGATGTACTCAATATCCCAGGAGACCAAACGCCTGATAATCAAGTCAGGACTGAAAAATTTGAGGGTGCAGACATCACCACTCTAGTTCAATCAGACTTCTTTGACGTCTATAAATGGGACATTCATGGGCAACATGATTTTATCAAGAAAGCCATTTATACATTAGTCTCAGTGCTTGACGGGCAGGGGAATATACAAGTAGATGGACAAGAGTATCCATTGACAAAGGGAGACCACTTTATCCTTCCTAGTGATATTGAGGCATGGACTTTATCAGGAAATATGACAATCATTGCCAGCAATCCTGAAAAATAAGAAAACACTCTAAAATACTCTATTTATGAAGTGTTTTTTTATTTATAAAATTTTATTTTATTTGCAAAGGGCTTGTTTTTTTTTTGAGAATAAGTTAATATATGGAATGAAAAGTTTTTCATAAGAAAGGTAAAAAATGAAGAAGTTAAGAAACCTAATAATCGTTGCCCTATCTGTCCTTTTATTGATTGGTGGAGTCCAATCTGCAAAAGCAGATGAAATTGCATTTTCAGTAGATCCCAATATTCCAGCTAACCAAGCAGAAGCAGGTTCTGGATATTTCAATCTACTCATGAACCCAGGTCAAAAGCAGACTGTAACAGTCAAGTTGACTAATTCTACAAATAAAAAAGTTACTGTTGAATCAAGCATTTCTAGTGCGACAACGAATATCAATGGTTTAGTCGAATACTCTAAGAATGGACTTAAACCTGACAGCAGTCTTAAATATAATATCGCAGACTATGCCAAAGTTCCAGCAGAAACTGTATTGCAACCTAACACAAGCACTACAGTCAATATCGATGTAACGATGCCATCAGCAAGCTTCAAAGGACTCATCGCTGGAGGAATTACATTTAAACAAAAATCCTCTGAGACAGATCAAAAAAATAATGATCAAGGTTTCGCCATCAAAAATGAGTACCAATATGTAGTTGCACTATTGATGCGTCAAGATAAAGGTAACCTTGCTCCAGATTTGAAGCTTAATACTGTAGAAGCTAATCAAGTCAACTCTCGTAATGTCATCAATGCTAACTTGCAAAACCCTGCCATGTCATATCTTAACAACATGAACGTGGATGCTAAAGTTACAGGAATTACAGATAAAAGCTTGAGTTACAGCTATGCTAATTCTGCAATGCAAATGGCACCAAACACAAACTTCAATCTCCCTATCCCAGTATCTATCATGGGAGCTATCCAAAATGGACAATTCTCAAAACCTATTAAAGCAGGGAGATATCATCTTGATATGACCGTTTATGGTCAAAAAGATGCTAACGGGAAATATGAAACAACAGTCAATAACAAACCTGTCAAATATGACTACAAATGGACATTTGGTAAAGACTTTGAAGTCACAGCACAACAAGCTAAAGACCTCAATGCCAATGACCTAACTGTACAAAAAGACAACACATGGCTTTACCTTCTCATCGCAGCAGGAGTGCTTCTCTTACTCGCACTTATCTTGTTCTTCTTACTTCTCAGACGTCGTAAGAAAAATGCAAAAGAAGATGCAAAAACAGCATCAGCATCAACTGCAGAAGCAGATGAATTGAAGGCTAAGCTTGCTGAAATGGAAGAAAAATTAAAGGCAGCTGAAAACAATGAAAGCCCAGAATAAAGAAAAAAAGAAAATGAACACCAGAAACCTCCCGCTGAAAGTCGGGATTTCTGTTATTCTCTTGATTACAGTGATTGTAGCTGCAGCCCCCTTCTTCAAGTATTTCATGATAGCGACCAGTCAACAGTTTACTAGCGTTGCCATTCATGACAAGATGCCTGATAAAATCCAAGCCCCACAGGATGTCCAACCTCCGACGGTCAAGGATATTATCTCGGGTGTAGGACCTGCTCGCAACTCTGATGGGACAGAGAATCTCTATGCTGTGGGTGAGATAGTCATCCCCAAAGTCTCTATCGGACAACCTGTCTATGCAGGATTGACTCCTGTTAATATGGTGCGAGGAACAGTGGATTTATTCCCGGGTCGTGACCCTGATAAGCAAACGCCGGTCATTATCGGACATCATGTCCTTTACTATAACTGGGGGAATTGGCTCCTCTTTGGTGGAGTTCAACAGCTTAAGGCTAACGATGATGTCTATCTGCGTTACATGAACAGATATTATGCCTACAAGGTAGAAAGCAATGTCACCATCAAAGATACAGAGGTTAATCGTCTGGCAGATAAAGGTCCTGACTATCTCATCTTGGTTACTTGTAATCAAGCGACCACTACACCTTATCGAGTGCTAGTTACAGCCAAAAAAGTGGGAAGCATCGACAGCAAGACCTATGACCAACAAATCAATAAACTTAATGATAAATCACTCTCACGTTATCTCCTTACTTTCGTGCTTCCTATCCTTATCTTACTCATCCTTCTCTTCTTTTTTGTGAGATTAGTCTGGAGATTATAATAAAATATCCTTGCCTTAGGTAAGGATATTTTTTATATTAAATGTTACAAAACATTAAGGAGATTAAAGAGTATGCAAAATTCTGACAATTTGTAAACGACTGCAAATAAAGACTCTAGAGGTTCGGGGAGGGGGGTAAAAATAATTTCAATCTTGATTTTTTGTCATATTTTAAGGTATAATTAAGACATGCTCAAATAAAATGCAAAAATTATTATTTGGTAGCAAATTTTGAGGAAAGGAGGAAAATCGATGAGGAAAAAGACTTTATTGAAGACGCTTATCGTCATGGGTCTCATGGCATTAGCTCCTATGAGTAATCTGTCAGCTGTTCAAAAGGACATCAATGCTGGAGATGTCAGTCTATCTACGGTAAACAAAGCCTTTGCACCTTCCAGTGCAGATGCCCTAAGTTTCCAACGTGGACTCACAGCTCCATCTCGTCCTGCCATGGTTGATCCGACTATCTCTGATGCAGCGTCGCCTACAACCTTTGGGTATCAAAACTCAATCGCTAGTTCTTTGACTGCTGCTCAGAAGACACAGATTGTGCTATTCTCGGCTACGTCTGCGACAGGTGCGTTGACTGTGCAATATTCAGGTGCTGTATCATCAGCTAATCTGAATACTGCGACTAATAAAATATATACAAATAATAACAAAGCTTTAGACTATGTCTTGTATATCGGTGGGAATGTTACAGCTCCTCCCTATTGGTCATCACAGTTTTCGAACAATAGCACAAACTTTGAAGCTATGAATAACCGTGCGAAATCTATTACAATTATTAATAGTCCAAGTGATTCTTTAACAACCGGAGCTAATAAAGCTTCAGATAGTTATACATTTACATTCCCTAAGGGAACTAATACAGCTGCTAATGGAGAACCTGAGATTTATCTGGGATGTAATACGGTCTTCCGTAACTTCACCTTCCAATCTGATACTGCCACACCAGCAGGAACTGCATTTGGAACTGCAGGTGCAGGTAAAGTTACTATCTATGGTCAAGGGAATAAACTTGCCTTAGCAGGTGGTTCTTGGTGTCTCTCAACACTTAATGTGACTGGAGGAACTAAGAACGATAACTTGACTTTCAATGGAACTATTGGTAACCATGGAGCTGGTCAAGCGGGTACTAATGTTTGGGTAGCTTCTACAGGAAACTGTGGGACTCAGATTGGTGGTGGTATTGACGACTGGTCTGGTTCTATCCAAGGAGATCTTCATACTACTGTAGTAGGTGTGGGTTCAGGTGGTATTTCTACTATTGCAGGAGCTCAAACAGGTTCTGGAGGTGCTACTATTACTGGTAGTGTCTATACAGATGTTCGTATTGCACAGACAAGTACTGGGAATGCGACACCAACTGTTGGAGCAATCTGGGGTGGGGGTAATGCCGTCCCTAGTATTACAGGAAGTATTCATACAACTGTGAATTCTACTCTACCAGTTACCTATTCACAAATTCTTGGGGGTTCAAACTCTGCAGGAAATCAATCTACAGGAGCAACAGCTTCTATAGTCAGTGGTTCTATCTACACTAAACTTGCAGGTCAAGGGAAGTGGGCTGGGCCACAAGGTTACTTTGTAGGTGCCGGACGTTCTGCCACAGTAGGTGCCACAGGTAATACTGGCGTAGCCATCTATAATGACTATGATACATCACAGTTTACAGGTGGAGATGCCATCTTTACAGGTGGGATTGGTCGACAATATACGACTGCTGCTGGTTCTTCTAGTGGAACTATCAATGGTGGGATTGTCAACTACATCAAGTCAGGTTACAAGACAGGACGTGTCATTGGAGTATCTGGTTCAGCAGGTATGGATATGTGGACAATGAATGCTAACGCATCAGGAATCACAAATACATCTTCTTGGACTTATACACCAACGCAAGCCGAAGTCAATGCCTATCTCAATACGACCCCTGCGGCTGCAGACACTAAGATAGCTGCCAATGCAGATGCCAAAGTATCCGCGACCTACGGGAATGTCTATACTTGGGAACAATCAGGTGTCATGTCTGTGCCAAGCTTAAACGCTAACTTTGGAGATACTACAGCCTCTTATACTCGTGGTGGTGGATTCAATGGTTATATCAAAGGAAACACTACTGTTGAGCTAGGAACAGCCAATGCCACACCTACCACTGTAGGTGGAGCAGGACTGGTTACTGCTGCAGGTTGGGATGATACCAATGCAGGAACTGCCAACTATCCATTAAGCTCAAATAGTGCGACTTACAAGTCACAACTTGCTAACATTGCTAACTACAAGGTTATGGGTGGTGGTGGAACCACTGGCTCAGGTTCATCATTAGGATACTTCCAAACAGGTCAAGCCACTGTTATTCAAAATAACGTAGCTGCTGGATCTATCTTTGGTGGGAACGCTTCTGGTATTCTCAATGGTTCATCTTATAACCAAATCAATGCGGGTATCACTGGTATGTCTGCTGGTGGTGGATTCCAAGACCTCGCTCAATTAGGTGATGCTCAGCTTGATTTCAACAATGGTCAAGTGGATAATCAAACTATTGCAGCAGGGTTCAACTCTATGGGACTTTCAGGGAATGCGACAGCTAACCTGCTTGCCCCTGCAGTTCAAAACGGTAACGTCTATGGATTCTATGGTAATACTGGAAACATCGTCAAAGGAAACACAACTGTAAACATTACAGATTCAATCCTTAACGGTGTGCCAGGAGCACCAGGAGCAAGGAATAGAGCTTTGAATGCAAGTTTGAATAGTACTGGTCTTTCTAAAGACTTAATATCTAAGAGTGACCTCAACCGTGCGATAGGATTCCAAAAAATCATATCAGGTGGAGGATCTGCTGGATCAGTCAGAGGAAATGCCAACCTTAACCTCAGCATCACTCCCGCATCGCAAACAGGTATATTACCTGGTCAAACAGCGATTGCAGGAGCAGGTGATGTCGGTCAAGGTGGTGGTGTCGGTTCTGGTGCTACTAATAGTACAAACTTGAACCTTCAAGTTTCTAAAACCTTTGCACAAACTGGATTCTTAAATTCTGCGACTATCTTCGGTGATGCATCAACTGGTGTAGATACGAAAATCGGAAACAATAATATTACAGTCAATGCCATCAAAAATGATGGAGTCAATGGTGACTTTGCTCAAGAAATCTTGGCAACGAACTATAACATTGCAAGTTCTGGGGGTCTGACCCAAACTACTAATACTAATGTCAAAGGTTTAACGTGGGTGTCTGATATTTCTGGTGGTGGTCCTAATGATGACTTCCAGAATACCACTGCATTAGGTAATGCCAATACGGCTAACATCACTATAGATATGCCGGGTACCGCACTCGGACTCATGGTTGGGGACAAGATTCAAAACTTTACTCAATACAATGAAACGCCTAATACGACCGTATTCTTCGGTCCTAAGGCAACTGGATTGATTAATGGTGGTCTTGCTACAGCTGCGACACACGGTGCTAATTATTCTAATTTTGGTAATGTCAATCTTGGAGATGGTGCCATCGTATCTATGGGTAATCAAGGAATTGGTTCCTTGGCTAAGCTGACTGTAGGTGTTAATTCATCACTTTATTCACCTTATTGGCTTAAAGAAGGGATGTTCAATCTTTCTGATTTAGACATGTCAAAAGGTAATTTGAATTGGGAAGCTTATCAATCAGCACCACCTGCTGGTGGTGCCCCGATTGCATACAATGGTTTCTACCATGGTGCAAGACAGGGTTACCCAGTATTGACTTTCACTGGTGGAAATTCTACCAATGGAATCAAGCAAATTTCACCTCAAAACTTTAAAGGTCATGATTTTGTAGATACTATAGGTCCTGACGGTAAGAATTATCCTGGAGATTATGATCCAGCCAAAATGATTGGATATGTATTTGAAGGAACTCTTAATCTTCAAGTGCCAGCTTATATGGACTTCGGTACACATAACTTGGCAGGTTCTGCAGGTAAGACCCTATTGCCTGATTACTACGGAGTGAATACTCCAACTCAGCTTGATAGCAGTAGTAAGATTACATGGGGTTCTGTAGATGGAGATAAGAACGTCACAGGTACACTTGTCAATAATAAATCTCTTGTTGTTGATGATACTCGTATCTTGAGCGATTCTACACCATGGACACTCTCAGTAGCAGAAACTACACCGATGACAAACATCTCAACGGGCGGTACGATGCCAGATACCTTATGGTACTCTGATGGGACAAACCCAGCAACTAATATTACTGGAGCTCAAACACTGATCCATCAAGAAAACAGTCTTCAAGCAGGTACTTATACACTTGATAAAAACTGGATGAATCAAACAAATAACCCTTCCTCAAATCTAGGTATTTATATGAATGTTCCTAATCCTAAATCAGGTCAATATCAAGGAACTTTAACATGGACAATTGCAACAACTCCATAACGTAATGAACTTGATAACGATAATGAAAGGATATGAATATGAAAAAAATAACTATATGGATGGCGTTACTATTTATCATGGCTGGTTCATCAGGTGTGGTTGCTCATGCAACTACCCAAGGAACAAGTAATGGTACAGGAACAGCGAACTTCTTCCAAGGTGATTCGAAACCGAAACCACCTACGGATGTACTTCCTCCAGCGGAGAAGGGAGATCTTCCTAAACCAAAACTTCCTAACACTGGCCCAACTATTCCCGATACAGGTGATCAGCATAGTACATACACTGTACCTATGTCTGCATTGGGGATTCTAGCTCTCTCTGGTTTGTTTATCAAACTTAAGAAAAGCGTCTAATGATCAAGAGGGACTCCCCTCAAAAAAACTAAAAAAATAATGGAGAAAATGAAAATTATGAAAAAAGAACTTTTAATCGGAGCAGCAGCTCTTACATTGGCAGGAATCGCTGGAACTACAGCTTCAGCAGCAACACTTGGAACAGCACCAGGAACTGGTACTGTTAACTTCCTACAAGGATCTATTCCAGTTCCTACTGACCCTACAATGCCTGGGATCAACCCAATTGACCCACAAATCCCTGGAATCACAGTTCCACCAGGATCAATCGATCCAGGAAATGGTTTGGCAATGACTTACGCTCCAAACCTTAACTTCGGTTCTCACCCAATCGATTTCTCAAACAACAACAGCTACTATGCTTACGCTATGAACTACAGCAATTCAGCAAATGGTGATGACACTACTGCTAGCACAGCTCGTAAAACTGGACCTCTTTTCATCCAAGTATCTGATATGCGTGGTCTTGACAATGGAGCTTGGTCAGTAGGAGTTACTGCTTCTGAATTTGTATCAGATGGACAAAACCCATCTCCTTCAGCAAATGAAGTTTCTCAAAACACTGGAGCTGTATTGAAAGGTGCTACAATCTCATTCAATGCTGACTCTAACTCAACAGTTGTACCACATGATAATGCTATCATGCCTAACGCAACTGACGGTACTGTAAACGGAACTACTGGACAAGGTGCAGCTGGACCATTGGTACTTCAACCAGGTGTAATGTCTAACATCTTCTCATCAGGTTCTGCTGATGCTTCTGGAGCTCACGGACAAGGAACACTTCAATTGTCATTCGGTGACCCTGCAACTCGTAGCAACCTTTACAATGACGTAACTACTCGTTTGGCTAAAACTGATAAACCAGTATTGAACACACCAGAAAACACTCTTGACCTTAACGTTGATAACAACTACGATTCAGTAACTGGATCAGGTGCTCTTGACGCTAACGGACAATTGACTTCAGGTGTTCAATTGAACGTATTGGCTGGATCAGCTAAAGCAACTCGTTACAACTCTACTTTGACTTGGACTTTATTCGACACTCCAAACGCTCAATAATTTCAAGTTAATTTAAGAGAAAAACCTCAAATTATGAGGTTTTTTTATTGTCTTTTGTGTTAAAATTGAGATATGGAAATTATTGATGGAAAAACTCTTGCTGAGAAATTGCAGGGTCGTTTAAAAGAACGAGTAGAGAAGTTAAAAAGTCAAGGCATAGTACCCGGTCTGGTGGTTATTCTGCTTGGAGAAAATCCTGCCAGTCAGGTCTATGTACGAAATAAAGAACGAGTAGCTGAGAGGCTAGGCTTCAACTCTCAAGTGATACGTTTACCTGAATCAACAAGTCAGGAAGAACTCTTGTCAATCATTGCTGAATATAATGAGGATGAGCATTGGCATGGAATTTTAGTTCAACTCCCTCTGCCTAGTCATATTTTAGAAGATGAAATCTTGCTGGCTATTGACCCCAAGAAAGATGTGGATGGGTTTCATCCTGAAAATATGGGAAGACTATGGTCAGGGAATCCACGGATGATCCCATCAACTCCTGCGGGGATTATGGAGATGTTTGCGGAATATAATGTGGATTTGACAGGGAAGAATGCTGTAGTCATTGGACGGTCTAATATCGTAGGAAAGCCTATTGCACAACTCATGCTGGAGCAAAATACGACAGTGACTATCTGCCATTCAAGGACCAAAAATCTGACTCAGATTGCTTCTCAAGCTGATGTTTTAGTCGTGGCTATCGGTCGTGGGAAGATGATTAACGCTGAATACGTTAAAGAAGGTGCCGTAGTCATTGATGTGGGAATGAATCGTGATGAGAATGGTAAGTTATGTGGGGATGTGGATTTTGAGTCTATATCAGAAAAAGCAAGTTTGCTGACACCTGTACCCGGTGGAGTAGGACCTATGACTATTACCATGCTCATGGAGCAGACAGTTAGAGTGGCGGAATCAAAGGGGAATAAAAGTGAGTAAAAAAATAAAAATTTTTTTGATTAGTTTTTTTAGTTTTATAGGTCTTGTTTTGGTTGCATATGGAACTATTATCTATCTTGCTACACAGACTTGGGATAGATTTGCGAAGAGTCAAGCAGTGCAGGTACGTGTATATATGGAGCAAAATCAACACGATGATACACTGTCAGACAAAGATTATCACAAGATTTATAATCAGATTAAAGAAGTATCAAATGCTCAAACCATTAAATTTTCCAGTAAGGATGAGCAATTAAAAATACTCTCCAAAAATCTTGGAAGTGATTTTTCACTGATGAATGGTGCAAGCAATCCCCTCTATGATGTCTATTACTTATCTTATGCTACACCCGAAGATGCAAAAGAAGCGGTAGTGAAGATAGACCAAATTAATGGAGTAGAGGCGGCAAGCGAGGGTGAGGTTAACTCAAACGTGACTTTATTTCAAAAAATCATTTATTTTTTCAATCAAGAAAAAATGAATGAAATAAATTCAGTAAATAACTAGAAGCAGTGAAAAATATGACAAAATATCTTACAGTATCTGCCCTCACTAAATATCTCAAAGCTAAGTTTGACAAAGACCCTTATCTTGAAAAAGTCTATCTGACTGGGGAGATTTCTAACTTCCGTCAGCGACCTAGTCATCAGTATTTTGCTATCAAGGACGAGAATGCAGTCGTTCAAGCGATCATGTGGGCAGGGCAATTTAATAAACTTGATTTCAAGCTAGAGGACGGTATGAAGGTTCTGGTAACAGGGCGAGTGTCTATCTATCCTGCTAACGGTTCTTATTCAATTAATATAGAAAACATAGTGCCTGATGGTGTGGGTGCTTTAGCAGTTAAATTTGAGCAATTAAAAAAGAGATTGACTGAAGAAGGGCTGTTTAATGAGCAACACAAACAGGTTTTACCACAAATTGCAAGAAGAATTGCTGTGGTAACTAGTCCGTCTGGAGCAGTCATCAAGGACATTATAACGACTGTGAATCGCAGATTTCCTTTGGCTGAGATAGTGCTTTACCCAACCAAAGTTCAGGGAGAAGGTGCAGCAGAGGAAATAGCGACCAACATTGAACGTGCCAATGCGCAAGGTGATTTTGACTTACTTATCATTGGTCGTGGAGGGGGTTCTATTGAAGACCTTTGGTGCTTTAACGAAGAGATTGTTGTGCGGGCGATTTTTGAATCACATCTGCCTGTCATCTCATCTGTGGGGCATGAGACAGATATAACCCTGTCAGACTTTGTGGCAGACAGGCGAGCAGCTACTCCCACTGCAGCAGCTGAATTAGCTAGCTCCAATACCAAAATTGATTTGCTTAATTGGTTACGAGAACAGGAAACACGACTATCCAACCGCATGATTCAGATCGTTAAACACCGTCGTGAGCGAGTGGAGAAGTTGGCAAATTCTGTTATGTTCAGGCAACCTGAACGTCTATATGATGGGCATATACAGAAAGTAGAACAGCTGACGGATAGAATGCAACATATCATGGAGCAAGAATTAACCGTTGTCTCACATCGCCATCAGTATGCGACAAATAATCTGATACAGAGTTTTACTGCCTTAGTTGAAAATAGAAAAAACAGGGCAGATCAGATGTATCAATCCCTCTTATTGCTAGATATTTCAAAGATAAAAAATCGAGGGTTTGCTTTGGTCAAATCAGGGAATAAGATCGTTAAATCAATCAATGATGTGAAAACAGGACAAAATATAGAAATTGAGCTGAGTGATGGTTCAGTAAATGCAGAAATAAAAGGAGAATAACATGACTGAGAAAAAATTTGAAGATAATTTGACCGAACTCGAATCCATTGTCAAAAAGTTAGAAAATGGAGATGTGGCACTAGAAGAAGCAATCTCAGAATTTCAAAAGGGAATGAAACTTTCAGATAAACTGAAAGAAACACTTAATCAAGCCGAAGAAACATTGGTTAAAGTCGTCGGAAAAGATGGAAAAGAAAAAGAATTTACAGAAGAATGACTTAATAAAAATCGCCCTTAAAGGCGATTTTTGTTATAATAAATGAATATGAATCAATCAAAATTTGAAAAAACATTAGTAGAATTTTATCAAAAGAATCAAATTCCTCAAAATCTTAGTGAAAGTATCATTTATTCTCTGCAGGCAGGAGGGAAACGTATTCGCCCCATGCTTTTCTTAGAAATGCTGAGTGCTTTTGGTGTGGCGTTAGACGAGGCTCACTATCAAGTAGCAGCTGCAATCGAATGGATTCATACGGGGAGTCTCATTCATGATGATTTGCCTGCAATGGATAACGACGACTATCGTCGTGGTAAATTGACCAACCATAAAGTCTATGGAGAAGACACGGCAATTTTGGCTGGGGATGCTTTGTTTTTAGAACCTTACTATTTACTTGCACAGACGAATTTATCTCCCGAAATCAAAATTTCATTAATCAAAGAACTTTCCTACGCTTCAGGTTCTCAGGGAATGGTTGCAGGTCAGGTTTTAGATATGGCAGGAGAAAGTAAAAGCCTATCTCTTGAAGAAATTAAAGAAATTCATGAGCTGAAAACGGGTCGTATGTTGGCTTATCCATTTGTTGCCGCAGGAATTGTTGCTGAGCAAGAGCATGAGCAAATAGGGGTACTCCGTCAGATTGGGCAGAATCTTGGTCTAGCCTTTCAAATTCGTGACGACATATTGGATGTGACGGGGTCTTTTGAAGAGATTGGGAAAACTCCCGGGAAAGATGAAGCAACAGAAAAATCTACCTACGTCAATCATCTAGGGTTGACGGGAGCAAAAGAAGCCTTGCAAAATTTACTGATAAATGTAAAATTTGAATTAGAAGCTCTAGTAGAGCTTAAAAATACTCAACTTTATAATCTGATAGAAAGCTTGGAAATCAAATGAAAGAACGTGTAGATGTACTTGCGGCTAACCAAGGACTTTTTGATACACGAGAACAAGCCAAGCGAGGAGTAATGGCAGGTCTTGTTGTAGATTCTAAATCGGGTGAGCGATATGATAAACCCGGTCAGAAGATTGAGGATTCTATTGAACTTCGTCTCAAAGGCGAGAAACTTCAATATGTCAGCCGTGGAGGGTTAAAGTTAGAGAAGGCATTAGCAGAGTTTGGAATTAGTGTCCAAGACAAAGTTTGTTTAGATATTGGAGCATCTACAGGTGGCTTTACCGATGTCATGCTTCAGTCAGGAGCTAAGTTGGTGTATGCCTTAGATGTCGGAACCAACCAACTGGCTTGGAAACTGCGTAAGGATGAGCGAGTAGTTGTTATGGAACAGTTTAACTTCCGTCATGCACGATTAACTGACTTCAATCAGGGTCAGCCTGAGTTTGCTTCTATCGATGTGTCTTTCATTTCGTTGGATTTGATTCTTCCACCATTGTTTGATATTCTTGCTGATAATGGACAGGTTTCTGCACTTATTAAGCCACAGTTTGAAGCTGGGCGTGAGCAAGTGGGAAAAAAGGGAATCATCAAAGATTCCAAAGTTCATAAAATGGTGATTGAAAAAGTGTTGAATAAGGCAATGAGTATAGGATTCTCTGTTCAAGGTTTGACCTTTTCGCCAATCAAAGGTGGGGCAGGGAATGTGGAGTTTCTCATTCATTTAGTCAAGGATGGACAAGGAACTTTGTCCAAATCAGTGAGTATCCAAAATGTTCTCAATCAAGAAGAAAACGAACTTAACAAATAAGTGAAAGTAAGATATAATAAGTCTAAAGGAGTGACCATGTTACAGGAAATTTCTATAAAAAACTTTGCCATTATTGATGAAATTCATCTGTCCTTCTCAAATGGGATGACTATCCTAACAGGAGAAACAGGTGCAGGGAAATCCATCATCATTGATGCCATGAATTTATTGCTTGGGGGACGTGCCTCAAGTGATTTTGTGCGTCATGGGCAAGAAAAATCAGAAATTCAAGGCTTGTTCTTTGTAGAAAGGAACCCTGACTTGTCTGAGAAATTGGAAGAATTTGGTTTTGCGGACGAACAGGAGTTGATTTTGCAGCGTGAGATATTTGCCAACGGACGTTCAGTCTGTCGTATCAATGGTGTATTAGTTAATCTCTCTACCTTGCGTGAAATTGGCGAATTTTTGGTGGATATACATGGCCAACATGACAATCAAGAGCTTATGAATGCCAAACATCATTTAGGCCTTCTTGATGAATTTGGAGACCCAGCATTTGAAACCATCAAAACAGATTATCAAGCTAAATTTCAAACCTATAAGGACTTGGTTATTCAGCTAAAAACCCGTGAAAAAAATCAGGAAGAATATGCACAACGCATTGAAATTTTAGAGTTTCAAGCCAATGAAATTGAAATTGCTGAGATCGATCTTGTAGCAGATCAAGAACTCATTCAGCGTCGTGAGCAACTAACCAATGCCAAACAAATCGCAGATGCACTGAATACTGCCTATGATGCCCTTGATGGCGAAGAAGAGTTGTCTAGTTTGAATGGTGTGCGGACAGCTATGAACGAGGTAGAATCAGTCGGTGAGCTTTATCCAGAATATAAAACCTTGGCGGAAAAAATCTCTGAATCTTACTATGTCCTAGAAGACGCTACATCAAAATTGAGTTCACTCATTGACCAGCTTGAATTTGAACCCAATGAGCTCTTGCAAATTGAAGAGCGTATCATGACACTCAATACACTTAAGAAAAAATACGGTCCAGAGTTGACAGATGTGTTAACAACGCTGGAAAAGGTTAATCTTGAATTGGATCAATTAACGGGATCAGATTCAGACAATGCTGGTTTGAAAGAATCAGTAAAAATCGCACAAGAGGATTTGTTGAAATCTGCTCAAAATCTCAATGTCAGCCGTCATGCTATGGCAGAGGAGCTTCAAGCAGACATTAAGCAAGAGTTGGCAGACTTATACATGGAGAAGGCAGATTTCAAAGTTGAGTTCCAACCTGCAAAATTCTCGGCTAATGGGAATGAGCATGTAGAATTTTATATCCAGACTAATCCGGGAGAAGGATACAAACCTCTAGCTAAAACAGCCTCAGGTGGAGAGCTTTCTCGCCTTATGCTCGCTATAAAATCTAGCTTTTCTCGTCGAGGAAATAAAACCTCTATTGTCTTTGATGAGGTAGACACAGGTGTCTCAGGACGTGTGGCACAAGCCATTGCTCAAAAAATTTATAAGATTGCTAAAGCTGGACAGGTGCTTGCTATTTCACATTTGCCTCAGGTGGTAGCTGTTGCAGATAAACAATTCCACATTGAGAAAACATCTACTGCTGATTTGACTACATCTACAGTTAGAGTGTTAACTCCAGAAGAGCGTGTGCAAGAAATTGCGAAAATGCTGGCAGGTGATGATGTGACACAAGAGGCATTAGCACAAGCACAACACTTACTTGAAAAATAAAGGAGAAATGATGATTAAAGCCTATATTAAATATTGGAAAAAAGCCTTGCAGTATCAAGGATATTCAAAACGTTCAGATTACTGGTGGGTGATTTTGATTAATGTAATCATTGCTGTGGTATTTACTATACTGAAATCAGTAGTTACTGTACCAAAGGTAAATGATTTGATAAAAAATAACCCAGGGGATACTCAAAATCTAGTTAATGAAAAAACAGCTTACATGATGGAACATCCCACAGGGAGCTTACTGGTCATTGCTATTATTTCTGCTATTGTTACTCTAGTTTTATTGATTCCCAATTTCACTTTGACTGCACGTCGCTTACGTGATGCAGGTTTCTTTCCCTGGTTGGCAATATTTGGAAGCATATCTTCGCTGTTTAGTGTAGGTACCTCCTTCGGTAAGTTTCCAAATATAGGAATGTTAGGTTGGTTATTCAGTATTATTTCTCTTGTGATTTGGATTTTATGTATCTTTGATACACGTTACAAAGACGATGAAGATGAGGATACGAGAAATTATGATTAATACATTCAAGCAGGCTTATATCAGATTCTGGACAGGTTATATTAATTTCAATGAGCGTACAGAATGCAAGGATTTTTGGTATGCCACGCTAATTAATGCCATAATCTCTCTGGTTTTATCTTTAATTGCAGTAGTATTCGGATTGCTTGGCAATCAAGTCTTGCCTGATGGATGGACTGTTCTTTCAGAAATATTCAATAATTTGGGAGATTTATATGCTTTCCTCATACTTATACCTTCTCTTGCCATATTGGTGCGTCGATTGAGAGATGGAGGATTTCACTGGTCACTCTCATTTTTACTTTTTATTCCTTTCGCAGGCTTAGTTGCAATCATTGTACTGACAGCCTTGCCTTCTTCTGAGCAAGCAAAGGAAATCAAGGAACATCAAACTGCCAAAGAAATTAAGATTAGAATTAATGAGACGGGTCAAAAAATTTCTTTTTGGCAGGCTCAAAAGAATTTCTTCAAGGGATATTTTGATTTTTCTGGTCAGACTAATGTCGG
>WREM01000006.1 GCA_009779335.1 Streptococcaceae bacterium
ACTGGTGTTAAAATAATTTTTTATTTCAAAATCATTTTGAGCAAACCAGTTCTTGAATTGTTCAGCAGTTGGTGGTGTCTCTTTCAAATCAACAGAAGTATACTCTACACCTATTTTTTCAAGTGTAGATTTTGCTTTGCGACAGGTAGAACATTTAGGATACCAGTAAAAATTTATCATAAACCTAGTGTAACAAAAAATAGAACACTTGTCCTATTTTTTTGCTTCAACATATTTAACTAAATCGCCAACAGTCTTAAGGTCTTCTTCTGTGTCAATTTCTACACCATATTCGTCTTCGATATCATTGATGATTTGGAAAAGATCCAACGAATCAGCATCTATCTCATCAAAAGATGTTTCAAGTGTGATGGAATCTTTTTCTTTACCAAGCTCTTCTGCAATAATGTCTTGCACTTTTTCAAATACTGTCATTTCTTCCTCCAAAGAATTATTCTAATTTTTTATATCATCTATTTTATTATTTTTCTCAGCTAAACACAAGAAAAAAAATTATCCTGACATTTGATATATTTCACTAGTCAATTACGATTTTTAGAACCTTGGTGTAATCAAATAATCAGCTTGGGGGTATTTTGGAGCATTGGTTTTCCCCCATGCAATTGCTTCAGGCATCGTCGCAAATAATTGAAAATCATACATCTTTGTTTTACTCATGATTGAGCAAGTGTAAGATTTTGCATTCGGAACGGATGGAGGTGTAATTTCAGTCCCTTTATCTGGCCCTTGATTGCCACCTCCTGTATTATCTGTAGAAGAATTTCCATGAGTTGAATCCATATTATTTGAAGCTGATTTCCCATCTCCTACAGTTTGAGTTGCACTTTTACCATCGTTCCCTGGACCGTTAATTATCATGCCATTAACTGAATCATTTGAATTTTTGTTATTTCCACCAGATTGATTATCATTCCCATTTAAATATTTCGCTTCATAACTATTTCCACCCGCTGTCGCCTGTGATGATGCTGCAATATCCCTTGAATGATTAATCATCTTAACCTTGTCTTTATTAAGCAAAGCAAATACCAATAATGCAGCCGCACATAAAAATAGAAGACCCATCAAGGACATGAGTAGGCGTCTAAATTTTCTTTCTTTATCTTCTTTATTAGGAACAACGCCATGCCGTCCTTTACTTTTTTCCTTACCATTTTTCATATTTTTATTTTAGCATAATTTTTTATAAAAAAAAAGATAAATTTTCTTATCTTTTTTGATTATCGCAATTCTTATTTAACAAATTTTTTGTTGATTACATAAGCTCCAGCAACAAGTGCTAATACTCCAAGTCCAACATATGGCAAACTTTTTACGATTTTTTCACCAGTATCAGGCAATGAACCTTTTGATGAAGATGAAGCATTAGCATTTGTCGCATTTGATGTGTTAGCAGCAGATGTTCCTGATGCTCCATTAGATGCAGAACCGTTTGCTGCTACAGAATTAGTATTAGCGTTTGTTTTTCCACCGTTCAATGCAACATCGTAAGCAGTTTCTGATACAACATAAGTGTAACCATCTGCTCCACGTGCAATACCGAATCCAATGCTATTAGCAAGTGTAGAACTCAAAGTAAGGTAGTGATCTTTTGTTCCAGAAGTTGCTGTTTTTTCAGCCCACCATGAATTGAGTCCTGTTTCGATATTTGTTGTAGCTACTGTGTTACGGTGTAAACATTCTGGACCGTAAGCTGAAGTCCCAGATACATAAAGTGGTGAAGTGAAGAGTGATTGGTTAGCCCATGCTGGCATTCCGTGTTTCATATCAGAGTGATCAAATGTTGTTTGACCAGCAGCAAGTTCGTCTGCACGAGCTTGTGCCCATTTGTTTAAATCTGAGTTTAATGTAAGAGCAGGTTCTGATTTTCCGTCTGCTGCACGTAATTGATTAACATGATTCAACGCTGTTTGAAGATCTGCAGATGATGCAGATGTAGTAGCAGTAGGTGTAGCTGCGTGTACATTTGCCATTGGCATTGATACTCCACCTAATAATGTTAATGAAAGAAGAGCAGCTGATATTAATTTTTTGTTCAAGTTGAATTTCCTCGCTTTTATAGTATTAATTTCTTAATCCAAACTTATTATATTATTTTTTTATATTTTTTTCAACAATTTTGTCATATTTGTACAAAAAAATACAGCTCCTGTTATTGCTATATTTTCACTATTATTCATTATGCAGTGTATACCTGCTCTTCTTCTCTTTCTTTGTCAAATTGGCGAACATTTTCAAATGCTTCTTCTAATTCTACACGACGTACTTTTCGAGGCAAGAATTTGCGGACATCATCTTCATTATATCCTACCTGTAGTCGCTTATCATCCACGATAAGTGGACGACGGAGCAACGTTCTATTTTTATCGAAAAGCTCCAACAATTCATTCATTGAAATTGTATCAAAATCGATCTTAAGTCGCTTGTAAGCCTGACTGCGTGTCGAGATGATGTCTTCTGTCCCCTCTTCCGTTAATGAGAGAATTTTAAGGAAATCTTCTTTTGAAACATCTCCTGTAATCAAATTAATTTCCTCATAATCCAACTCATGATTTTGCATCCACTCTACTGCTTTCTTGCATGAACTGCATGATTGTACTGTATAAACTTTTATCATAATAAATTTCCTTTCTTTTAGTTATTATTTTATTTTAATGTTTATAATGATATTTTAATATAAAAAAATAGATTTGTCAAATGAAAATCTAATTTTTTTATCATTTATAGCAAAAAAGCCATATTCCTATGACTTTTATCTATTTATATATTCGATAAATGCGATCTGACAATAAACAAATGATTTCATAGTTTATCGTTTTTCTCCATTTGGCGATGTCATCAACCGTAATTTCTCTGTCTCCGTCTCGTCCAATAAGTGTAACAAGAGTCCCAATCGGATAGTATTTGTCGCATTTGATGGTCATTTGATCCATTGAGATACGCCCTACGATTTCTGCCTCTTGTCCATCAATCAGAACATGAAAACCTTGCATCTCTCTTGTCCAGCCATCTGCATACCCTATAGAAACTGTCCCGATGTATGTTTCTTCACTGGCTTCAAAGGTTGCTCCATAACCTACCGTCTCCCCTGCCTCTATTTTCTTCATGTGTGTAATTTCAGATTGAAGAGTTAATGCAGGCTCTAATTGATAAGGTAAGTCTATGAGAGTTCCACTGGGATTAAGCCCGTACATAGCAATACCCAGTCTTTCAATGTCTTGCACTTGATTACTGTGCCATAGCCCTGCTGCAGAATTTGTCGAATGGATATATCTAGGACGATAAGGGAGTTTTGACAATATATCTTCAAATTTTTCGGATTGCTCTTGAAGTTTGTCCGTATCTTTCTCATCTGCTGTTGCGAAATGAGTAAATATCCCTTCAATTTCAATACAATGTTGCTCTGCCAGTCTGTATATCTCATTTATCTCTTCTGTAGTCTTGACACCAATACGCCCCATTCCTGTATCTACCGCAACATGGACTTTCAACCCTGATAGGTCTGTTGTGCTTTCTTTAATGACTAATTCTAGCCATTCCACACTTGGAACTGTCAAAGTAATGTCCATGTCTCGTGCCAAGTCAGCATTGTCAGGCACAATCCCTGATAAAACAAGTAAAGGAAGTGTAATGTCATTATTTCTTAGCTCTAAGGCCTCATCCAAATTTGATATGCAAAAACCTTGAACATGACTTGCTACGGCCTGTGCAACCTTCACTGCACCATGCCCATAAGCATTAGCCTTCACCACAGCCCATATTTCTGGCTGTTTATCAATGAAATGCTTATAATGTTCAATATTATTTCGTATAGCCTGCAAATGAATAATCGCAGGTGTATGACGATGAGGGGATGCTTTCATTGTTTTCTCCTATTTTGAGTTACACTTATCATTCTATCCTTACCAAATTTGAAGCCAATTTTAACTCCAAATGATATTTTATTTCCGTTTTATCCATTCAGTTCGAACAAGATTATAAAGCTCCTCAGATTTTATATCTGCCATATTACATCCAATTTTGAAGACTAGATTTGTCTTATTTTTTGATGCTTTCTTATATTTAAATATATTTCCAACATAAATGGGTATATTACTTATAGTATTTGAATTTGTAGTTTTTCTCCGAGTCCCTGTATTTACTGGACCTCCTATACCTCCATACCCTACCCATTTTCTATCAAACTCTATACTCCTAATATCAGACCAAAAAATCAAACCTATTTTTTTCTTTGGGATATAAAGCATTCCTTTATCATTTAATATAAGGAACGTTTTATTTCTTCGTAAAAATCCAAGGGTAATTAGAAAAATACCAAAAATGTAAAAAAATGAAAATAGTATAAACACTTGTAAAATTTCAGAACTCATAGGTGCCGTAAAGATTAGAAAATTAAGTACGATACCAATTCCTAAACAGATAGATCCTGAAACAACACCGTATTTCCATCTATACTTTATTTCTATTTGTTCATTTTGCTCCTTCATTTGATAACCACCATTCTATCCTTACCAAAACTATCTTGAACAATCTGGACTTGTTTATCTGGAAATGCTTGCTCAAAGAGAGCTTGAACTGCTTGACCCTGTTTATAACCTATTTCCAAATATATTTTCCCATCTTCTGCTAAATATTCTTTAGCTTGAT
Organism: Streptococcaceae bacterium; assembly: GCA_009779335.1. GTDB lineage: Bacteria > Bacillota > Bacilli > Lactobacillales > Streptococcaceae > Lactococcus. Next base: position 4,669 of record WREM01000006.1, read on the forward strand.
GAGCTAATTCTCTATAAATAGCTAGCCCTTCATCAGTAGCATAGAGTGCCCTATCAGGTTCATATAGCTTGACAGATTGATCCATTTCCTTGTCATCAAAGGCAATATAAGGGGGATTTGACGCTATAATATCATATTTTTCATTGATATTTGAGAAAAGATCAGATTGTATGAATTGAACCTGCAAGCCAAGATTTTCAGCATTCTCTTGGGCAACTGTCAGAGCATCATTGGAAATATCTGATAAAGTCATTTGCCAATCTGGACAAGCGTGCTTCAAGCTTAATCCAATCGCCCCAGAGCCTGTACCCATGTCAAGAATTTTAAGTGAGTTCTTTTTATTTTCACCACGAATCTTCTCAACCAACTCTTCCGTCTCAGGTCGAGGGATAAGCACACGCTCATCAACCTTAAATTCTAAATCACAAAACTCTGCATGACCGACAATATATTGAGGTGGCTCATGCTTAATCAGACGAGTGAAAATCCCTTCAAGCTGAGCAGAGATTTCAACCGTCGATTCTTGGCGGACCAAGTTCAGCCAATCCAGTTTACTCATCTTATGCAATCTACGATAAGTAAATTCAAAGGCAAAAGCTTCAACTCCTGCTGCTTCCAGTTGATTTTCGTACTCTTTAATTTTTTGAATGATGAGCATATTATTGTATTACATCTTTGGATTGTTTTTCTTTTGCTATTTTCCAGAAGAAAAATGTAAAGAAGAGGAAGGCAATGTCAAAAATAATGTCATTCATAAAATTAAGAGTTCCTCCTAAACCATATACTAAGCCTGCCTTGTCTCCATAGGTTATACTTACATGGAAATCAAGAAGAAGAATATGCCAATTTGTACTGATGATATTTAAAACAAAATCGACACCAATATAAATCCAAAGTAAAATAAAAACCCAAACTTGTCTTTTTTTCATAAGACTTTGAACAATAACGAGTGCACCTGACACGATATTTACACATCCCCAAACATAACTTACCCAAGTGACATGTTGTGAAAATAGCAATCTAATTAAAAGGTAAATAACAGGAAACACTATCAATGCAATTCCAAATACAACTAACCAAGATTTTGATTTTCGTCTAGTAATAAGTAGATAGATACCATAAAATAACAAATGAATACTATATACAAGCAATACCACAGATAGTGTATTGCTTCCCTGCTTAATTATCCAATTTCCTATCATATAACAAAGTTCAGTTATAACAGATAATAACCAAACAATAATTATTAATATCCCTGCTGTAATTGCAAATCCTGTTTTTCTTTTTTCTATATTTTCCATTTTATATTTCTTCTATTTTATTATTTGTTCAATTCTGCTAATTTTTCTGTCTGATCAAATACAATCAAGGCATCGATGACTTCATCCATTTTCCCTGAGAGGATAGTATCTAACTTTTGCAGAGTGAGTCCAATACGATGATCGGTTACACGATTTTGAGGGAAATTATAGGTACGAATACGTTCTGAACGATCTCCAGTCCCTACTGTTGACTTACGCTCAGCATTTTGCTTGTCCATTTCAATTTGTTGGAAATGGTCATAGACCTTTGTATTCAAAAGCTTAATGGCTTTATCTCTATTTTTTTGCTGTGTGCGTTCTTCTTGCATTTCTACCTTGATTCCCGTTGGTTCGTGAACCATACGTACAGCAGTTGCAACCTTATTGACATTCTGCCCACCTGCACCTGACGCATGATAGATGTCTGTGCGAATTTCATTAGGATCGATTTGAAAATCAAACTCTTCCACCTCAGGCATGATTAAAACCGTGGCAGTCGAGGTATGCACACGTCCTTGCGTTTCTGTCGTTGGGATACGTTGCACACGATGAGCCCCTGACTCATATTTAAGCTTACTGTATACAGCATTCCCAGACACAAGTGCAGACACTTCTTTGTAGCCCCCGATAGACGTAATGTTGGCTTCCATGATTTCAAATTTCCAACCTTGACTTTCTGCATAGCGTTGGTACATGGAGAGTAAGTCTCCTGCAAAAAGTGCTGCTTCATCTCCACCTGCAGCTCCACGAATTTCAAGAATGATATTTTTATCATCGTTGGGATCTTTAGGCAGAAGCAGGATTTTGATCTGTTCTTCTAGTTCTTCTTTATCTGATTTGGCTTGTGAAAGCTCTTCTTTGAGCATTTCTTTCATCTCATCATCGACACCACCTTCACCAAGCATTTCTTCGCTGTCAGAAATGGTCTCAAGCACCGTTTTATATCGCTTATAGGCGTCTACCGTATCTCTTAGCCCTGCTTCTTCACGAGAAAGTTCCATGAAACGCTTGGTATCTGAAACAACAGCAGGGTCGCTCAACAGCTCCCCTAACTCCTCATAACGCCCTGCAATAACTTCTAATTGATCAAACATGATTATTCCTTCTTGTCGTAATTTTCTTTATTCTCGTTAATTTCATTAAAATTTATATTCCATTATTCGATCATTTCTACTGGGTTCATATAGTGTTTTCTGCAAACTGGGAGATAGCTTTCATTCCCTCCGATTTGGAGTTGTGCCCCTTCAAATACAGGCTTCCCATCAACCATTCTTAAAACCATAGTTGCCTTCTTGGTGCAATTCCAGCAAATGGTTTTAATTTCTTCAATTTTATCTGTTAGAAGTAACAAATATTTTGACCCTTCAAAGAGTTCATTACGGAAATCATTCTTGAGGCCGTAAGCCATGACTGGAACATTCAAGTCATCTACCACCTTAGCAAAGGCATAGATGTGTGTCTTACTGAGAAATTGAGCTTCATCAATAAGAATACAAGCAGGCTTTGGATTGAGAGATTCTATATAGTTGAACACGTCCATTTTTTCATCAATGGCCACAGCTTCTTTGCTGATACCAATACGTGAAGAAACTACTCCTAAACCTGCACGAGTATCTAAACTTGAAGTCATCAGAAGAACTGGCTTTCCTTCTTCTTCATAGTTGTGTGCCACCTTCAGAATATCAATAGACTTCCCTGAATTCATTGTTCCATATCTAAAGTAAAATTGACTCATGTTTTGATTTTCTCCTTCTCCAGCCTTTATTCATAGGGCTTTGTTATTGTTTTTGTTCCTGTGGATAAGTCTTTGATTTTCCCTATATTTCACTCAATATCACTCATTTTTGCCCACCTTTTGCCCACCTAATCAAGAGTTATCCCCAGTTCTCACTGGTTATCATTTTTGATTTTTTTGGAGGCTTTATACTAATTTAACCGCCCCAGTATTTTCTTGGATGCATCAGCATTATTAATAACTTCTTTTAAATATTGTACTTTTTGATCAAAAGTCATACTTCCTTTTTTTTCACTCCAAAGTACTTTATCCTGTTCAGGAATTATTTTCTCAACTTGAGCGTTATAGAGTTGCTCTTTTGACAAATATATTTTTTGTCCTAAAGCTACTACCTGAAGAAATTCTTCTAAATAATCATTCGTCTTGAGTTGCCCTACTTTCCTGGGTGCATTTGCTAAAACTAAAGTATCTCTAAAATATTGAGCATTCTCTTTAAAAGGGGTGTTATCTATTTCAAACCCTTCTGATTTTAAATATTGAATCAAAAATATAGTAGCAGTTCTTGTATTGCCTTCTCTAAATGGATGAACTTGCCACAATCTTGAAACAAACTCTGTGATATGATTCACTTGTTCTTGCTTTGATAAATCACTGAGATTATTTTTTTCTTCTTCTTTAAAATCGTAATCAATACTATCAAATATCATAGAATAGTTAGAGTATACAACACTTTCTCCTCCTATAATAGGTTCACTTTTTGATATATTATCTGTTCTATACTCTCCTGCTTTTAATTTAAATCCATCAAATTGTATACCTGTAAATAAATGTCTATGAATTCCTTTGAGTGTCGCTGGAGAAAGTCGAAAATTGTTCTGTGACAATAATTCCTTAATTCTTAAAGAAACCAGGTCTGCTTCTTGTGTCCGAGGAAATTCTTTTGTTTTTGATTGGGCATAATAACTAGAAAGGTCTTGCTGAATTTCTTCGTAACTTTTATTTCCTCTTGCATTTTCAAGTGCTAATTCAAGCATATATTTTGAAGGTGTTAAACCGTCTGTTTTTTGTAATCCAAAAGCTGTTTCCCATAAATCCAGTTGTTTAGTATAGGAAAGATTTTCTTCCATTTTTTCATAAGGTCTATCATCAAAATTCATATGTTGTTCCTCTCTAATATAATAAATTTATTCACAGCAATATTTAGAACCCTGATATTCATCCCATAGTGCTTGATACTTTGCTGCATTTTCAGTAATGATTTTAGATAATTTTTTCAAATCACGACTGAGGATTTTTCCCTCTCTATGCGTTCCATCTAAAAACATAGTTCCTATCTCATCTCAGCATCATTGATGGAGACGTGAAGATGAGCTCTTTGGTTCTTGTGATTATGCTCGTTAGTTCTCATTGTCAAAGTATATTTGCCAAAATCCTCACTTGGCATTAGTAGCCTCTTTTCTATAAAACCATCTCAAATATCAAGCCATTCTTTACCATTATTTAGACAGGTGACTAGAATTTTTGGTTTTTTTATATCTATACTTTTCACCTGTATTTTTTTAATCATTCATAAGATAAATTATATCACATTTCAAGGCAGATTTTTTAAGTTCTTTGCATTGGTCTTTGTCAAAGAAACATGATAAAATATAAGAAAAATAGAAAGAGGTGCCACCATGCCATTTGTACACGTAGAACTTGTTGAAGGGCGAACTCCAGAGCAAAAACTTGCCATCGCCAAAGACATCACGGAGGCAATCACCAAACACGCAGGAGCTCCTGCTTCTGCCATTCATGTTATTTTTGATGACATGAAAAAAGAAGATTATTACCTTTCTGGCGAGCAAGCCAAGAAATAAATCATTCAAAAATAAGGAGAAACAATGACAAAAAAATCAAATGCTTCCGATATTGCTATACTTTCCATCATGATTGCATTAATGATTGTAATACAACTTTTCAGTCAAATCATTTATGCCTTATGGCCCATTCCTATACAACCTGTGCTTATCCATGTCCCCGTCATTATCGGGAGTATTCTCTTAGGCTGGCGTAAGGGAGCCTTTCTAGGATTTATCATGGGACTTATTCTCCTTATCAATGCCACTATGGTTGGTGGAATAACCAGCTTTATGTTTACCCCCTTACAACAAAGTCCTGTTACACATCAAGCTTATTTTACTTCTTTGATTGTTACTTTTGTCCCTCGTATATTAATGGGGATTTTACCTTATTTTGTTTATAAAATTACAAAAAACAAATATATAGGTAGTGGAGTAGCTGCTTTTGCAGGAACTGCAACTAATACTGTTCTCGTATTAGGATTTATCCTTCTTTTCTTTGGAGAACTCACAGGCACAACATTTGGAAATCTAATCACACCCATTCTTCTTTTGAATTCTTCCGTAGAGGTTCTTGTGGCTGTGATATTAACTGTTGCCATCGTTCCAGCTTTAGAAAAAACACGTAAGTAAATAAAGTAATATGTTTTTTTATTTATCTTAATTCCTATTATAACGTGTTATAATAGGACTGAAACAAAACATTTTGGAGGTTATTATGTCTTACCAAGAAACTTATGAACAATGGCTTAAAGCTGATTTACCTGAAGCACTCATGGCTGAGCTTAAAGCTATGGATGAGAAAACTAAGGAAGATGCATTCTACACTTATCTTGAATTTGGTACTGCTGGTCAACGTGGATTAATCGGTGCGGGAATAAACCGTATGAACATCTTTACTGTGCGTTTAACTACAGAGGGGCTTGCTCGTTTGATGGATAGCAAGGGAGACGCCAAGAAACGTGGAGTAGCTATCGCCTATGACAGTCGCCATTTCTCTAAGGACTTTGCCATGGAAACTGCGACCGTACTTGCTGATCATGGCATTCCTTCATTTGTCTATGATTCACTACGTCCTACACCTGCACTCAGCTTTACCATTCGTGAATTACATACATTGACTGGTGTGATGATTACTGCCAGTCATAACCCCGCTCCATACAATGGATATAAGGTTTACGGAGAAGATGGGGGGCAAATGCCACCTGAAGATGCTGCTAAATTGACAGAATACATTCGTCAAATCGATAATATTTTCTCTATTAAAACAGGAAATACCGACCAATATATCGCAGATGGAACCATCACAATCATCGGTGAAGACATTGACAGCAAATACCTTGAGAACATCAAGTCTGTAACCATCAACCAAGAGCTCATTAACCAATATGGAAAAGACCTTTCTCTCGTCTTCACTCCTTTACATGGAACAGGAGAAATGCTTGGTCGTCGTGCTTTAGCACAGGCAGGTTTTGAAAAAATCGCCATGGTTGAAGAACAGGCTATTCCTGACCCTGACTTTACTACTGTTAAATCCCCAAATCCAGAAAGTCAAGAAGCCTTCGCTTTGGCTGAAAAACTTGGTAAGGAAGTGGGAGCTGATATGCTGGTTGCCACTGACCCCGATGCTGACCGTATTGGTGTAGAAGTCCGTTTGCCTAATGGTCAATATCAACCCCTTTCAGGAAATCAAATCGGTGCCATTCTCGCCAAATATATCTTGGAAGCACATAAGCAAGCAGGGACACTTCCTACAAATGCTGCCCTTGTAAAATCTATCGTCTCTACTGAATTGGTCACAAAAATTGCTGAATCTTATGATATAGCCATGTTCAATGTCTTGACAGGATTCAAATTCATTGGAGAAAAGATTCAAGCATGGGAAGAAAATCATGAACATACTTATATGTTTGGGTTTGAAGAAAGCTTTGGTTATTTAATTAAACCTTTCTGTCGTGATAAAGATGCCATCCAAGCTCTTCTGCTCATCTGTGAAGTCGCTGCTTACTACCGTAGTCTTGGCAAATCGCTTTATGATGGAATTCAAAACATTTATGCAGAGTATGGATTCTTCGTTGAAAAGACTGTTTCTGTAACTTTAGCGGGTGTTAATGGAAAAGAAGAAATTTCAAAAATCATGTCTAAGTTCCGTGATAATCAACCTACTGCTTTTGATGGGATTTCTATCTCCCTTGCTGAAGACTTCCAAAAACTCACAGCTACATCTGCTGATGGAACCGTTGAGAAACTGACCACTCCACCATCCGATGTCCTAAAATATCACTTAGAGGAAGGCTCTTGGATTGCTGTTCGCCCATCAGGGACTGAACCTAAAATCAAATTCTACCTCGCAGCAGTCGCCAACACAGAAGCTGCTGCTAATAATAAAATTGAAAACTTTGAAAAAGAAATCAATGCTTTCATCAAATAAAAACGACTTGTAAGTCGTTTTTTATTTTTTCTCATGATAGACATAGAGGGAAATTAAGATAATGATCATTATACTTCCGCTAATCTGCCTCCAATTTGGCGTTACAGTATAGCTTTTTGTCAAGGTTGCTGTTAAATCTGACAGAAGTTGAGTGAGAAAGAAATTGTCTGCAATATGGCGAAGTTGCCCAGACATTGTTTGTAAAGGCATCATCATTCCAGATAGGAAATAGGAAATAAACATTACAGGTAATGCTATAGCACTCGCTGTTGCTGAATTTTTAGACAAGAGACCGACAATGATAGCCACAAAATAAAATGGAATAGTATAAAGATATAATTTGACATAAAAGAAAATTAAAGTTGACAGCGAAGGCAAGTGATAATCATATCCAAAATGAGCCAAGGCTAAGACAGCAAGTGAGGAAAGAAAGATGACAACCATAAAACTCAAAATTTGAGCCATCATGTAAGTTAAGCGTCCTACACCTCTTTGTCTAAATAATTGATATATTTTCCCTGACTGATACTCTGCAATCTGAACGGACATACTGGTCACACTTGCTGAAAGGACTCCATACAACATATAAACAGCGATGAAATTACCTATTTCTGATTTACCAAAACTTGACATAAAAGCAAACATCAGAAATAACGGAAAGATGAAGATAAAAAATATCTGTGCAGGATTACGAAAGCGTAACCTTAACTCGAAAATAAAATATTTTATAAATTTCATTGTAATAATCCTCCTAAGTTCATTCTATAATCTCGTTCATAGTTAACAATATGACTCTGATATTTTCTAAACATCTCCTCTTGCAAATGTTTGGGTAACTTATAACTCTCCTCTAATTTATAAGGCTCATATTCAGAGATTGATTCATCAAAAGTTACAAAGCAATAATCTTCATCAACTAAATCTTTTTTGGTTAAATCAGCAGTAATTTTTCCATCTTTAAGAATAACAAAGCGATTGCAAATTTGTAGAGCTTCTTCTAAATAATGTGTAACCAAAACAAGCGTTGTTTTCTGAACATGATGGTCCTGACTAAAAAACTGAAAAAGCTCTTCTCGGCTTTCACTATCTAATCCTGTTGTGATTTCATCAAAGAAAAAATATTCTGGCTGATTTTGAATGGCAGACACCAGAAATAATTTTTGCTTCTGTCCACCAGATAGACTGCTATATTTCCTATCAAGAAAATCTTCCATACGAAATTCTTTAATCAGTCGCTTGCCATTTTCTAAATTCTTTTGATTTTGAGCAAACAATTCGATAACCTCAGAGACTTTTGCATCGTTAGGCAAGGTCATGTTTTGCATGATGTAGGCTGTATTTTTAGAGGTCAACTCCATTCCCTCATAATCTATATTCCCAGAGCTTGCAGTAAGTGTCTTATTAATGATATTCATAAGAGTGGATTTCCCTGTCCCGTTAGATCCAAGGATGGCTATCTTTTCCCTTTCTCTTATCTCTAAGGAAATGTTTTTTAAGACTTCTGTTTTACCATATTTTTTAGTGATATTATTGATTTTCACGATATTTTTCCTCCAATTTTTGAGTGATTTCTTCTGCTTCTCTTTTATTTTTGAAATAAAAATAAATGTGCACCATGATATAAACAGCGAACCAACTAATAGTAAAGCTAATCATCCATTGACTTATATTTTGTGATGAATGTACATTTTGATTAATGAGAATAACCATCAAAAGTGCTAAGATATAGCTTGTTATAGAATGAATGATGATTTTTACAGTATATGGTACTCGGAGCTTTCTGTAAATAATATATGCTGCTAAGCCCTGTAAAGCTCCCTGAATGAGTATGACCAGAACAATATAAGTATTCCAAAAAATAGCTGTTTCAACTGCCAAACAAAGAGAGGCAATGATTACCCCAAATCCCATTGCTTTCAAATATTTCATTTGTCTTCCTCCATTCTCTTGTACAGATTTTTCAAATAATTACGAGATAAAGGAACTTTGAAATCTCCACAACGAGCAAGCATTCCGTAAATCAAGTCTGTCTCTACAGCTTTTAAGTGTTTGAAATTAATCAGATAGGAACGAGAAATGCGTATAAAATCTTGACCCAATAGTTCTTCCATCTTATACAAGGGCATACGCACAATAAATCCCTGCTCTGCTCTATGCACTTCTAAATAGTTGCGTAAAGATTCTATATAATAGATTTCGGTTCTCTTTATCATCTGTATGCCTTCGACCGTATGAATTGATATTTTATCATCAAACTGGGAAGCGATTTTCTCATATTCCTCTTCAGAAAAGGTTCGTATAAGCAGTTCCGTTTCTGTCAGTTGCACATTTATTTCCTTTTTTATTTTCATAAGTTCATTCTAGCACTTTTTAATGAATTAACAAGACCTACTGGGACAAATCTATCAATTTTAGGGATTAAAAAAACGACTTGCTTCAAGTCATTTTTTATATCTTCTCTAAATCTTTATTTTCTTCCATGATGCGTTTATAAGAGAGATAGTAGAACCCCGCAGTGAAGATAGCCCCACCGATGATATTCCCTAGATAGACTGGAATAAAGTTTTGAATGAATTGCATCCACGTCGCTCCACCTTCAAATATAGCTGCTGGTATAACAAAGGCATTAGCCACACTATGCTGAAAACCAATGGCAACAAATGCCATGATAGGAAACCAAATCCCCATGATTTTCCCTGCTGCATCTTTTGCTCCATAGGACAACCAAAGAGCAAGACCCACAAACCAGTTACAGCCCACGCCTGAAACTAGAGATTGAATAAAGGTCTGCTTAATCTTATTAGTCGCAAGGAGAATTGTTTCATGGCGGAAATGAGCCCCATCTAACAAGCCTACCATGTGTCCGAAGAAATAAGCTACAAAAACTGCCCCAATGACATTAAAAATAGAAATGATGATCCAATTCCTCACTAATTGAAGGAAACTCACCTTGCGATCAAAGAAGGCTGTCGCTACTGCCATCATATTCCCTGTAATCAGTTCTCCACCTGCCAAAAGAATAACAATCAACCCGATAGGGAAGACACAAGCCCCTATAAAGCTAGCAAAACTCCCCCATTGCTCAGCTATATCCGATATGACACGGATGTAAAGCAGATAACCAAGAGAAATCATGGCTCCTCCAATAAAACCAAGAATGGCTTTTTCAATAAATGTCTTGTGAACTTTATGCACCCCAGCATCAATGCTCTTTGCTAATATCTCATCTGGATTCATCATAATATTATCCTCCTCTTTTTCTTTATACAGAATATCATATTTCATACTAAAGGTCTATTGAAATATTGTCTGATTTCCTGTAAAATGGTTAATGTACTATTTTGTAAAGGAAAATTATTTTGAATAAAAAACTCACTCTTCTAGGTAGTTTGTCTGCCTTACTTCTCATTCTCTCTGGATGTGTACAAACACATATCGTCAATGGTGAACGTGTACCCACAGATGCGTCTATGCACGGGCTTTATTATACTATCCTCATTAAACCTATGTCTGCATTTGTTGACCTCTTTGCCAATACCATGCACATGGGATATGGTTGGGGAATCATCCTTGTTACGCTTATCATTCGTTTAATCATCCTACCTATTGGATTGCGTCAGGCTTATAAGATGACTTATATGCAAGAAAAGACTGCCTACCTTGCACCAGTATTTGAACCCTTCAATAAACGACTTAAAGAAGCAAAAACTCAAGAAGAGCGTATGGCTGCTCAACAAGCTCTCATGACAGCTCAAAAGGACAATGGCATCAATATGCTCTCTTCTATGGGCTGCTTGCCAATGCTCATTCAATGGCCTTTCTTCCTTGCTCTTTATGGTGCAGCCGCTTATACTCCGGGAATCATGTCTGCTCACTTCTTGGGCATCAATCTTGGTAAATCAAGCATTGTACTTACCTTATTTGCAGGAGCTTTCTATCTCTTACAAGCCTGGCTTTCTACCTTTGGAATGAACGACCAGCAAAAACAACAATCTCGAATCACACTTTTCCTAAGCCCAATCATGATCATCTTCTTCTCATTTGCTTCTCCAGCTGGTGTCGTTCTATATTGGGTTGCAGGGGGTCTAGTCATGGTTCTTCAACAAATCATTATTACCTTCATTATGAAACCTCGGATGCGTCAAGCCATTGACGAAGAATTCAAAAAGAATCCTCCTAAAATGGCTGACCTTCCTAAAGATGTCACTCCTGATGAGGCTCAAAAAGAAGGACTCAAAGAAATTTCAACACC
>WREM01000007.1 GCA_009779335.1 Streptococcaceae bacterium
ACGTAAGGATATAATATTTTTCCTTGTGTGCCATCCATAAATATGACTTTCAGATTATTGAACTTTCTCAGTTGTCTTTTTGTCAGAGCGAAGTTTTTTGAATATAAGTCCATTATTTCTTCCTCTCCTGCTCCATAAATGCTTGATATGATTCATAGTTGTCAAAAGAGGCATGTATAACTGAGTCAGGTAGTGTTACCATTTTTTGTAATAGCTCCACCATTACAGCAACTACCTGTACTTCAGTCATGTTTTCAACCTGTAGAGAAACTTCAGAAGTTTCCATATCTACTTTGACAATAAATTGACTTTCTTTTTCTTTCATTTCATTGCTCCTTGAAATATTTTAGAAATACAAAAAACGCAGAATCCTTACGATTCCACGTTTTGAGTGATATTTTTTATTTATTTTAGTCTTGCAAACAAAACATAATACTTAGAAGCATGAATTATTTCAAATTCAATACTTGCAGTTGTTGATCAATCTGTTCAAGAACAGCTTCTAAATCTTTAGAGTTATTAACAAAGTCAATAGCATCACCATTAATACGAATTTTTGGTGAAACTTCATATTTTTCATACCATGTAGGATATTCATTATGAACCTGTTGGTAATATTCTTTAAGGCCTTCTTGTGATTCAAGTTGCTCGTAATCACGCCCACGCATCTGAATACGTGCAAGCATAGTATCAAATGAAACATCAATATAAACCAATAAATCAGGGCGTTTCTTAGGCATTCCTTCAAGCTCTTCAAGCATATTGTCCAGCAATTCTTTGTAAATATCTACTTCTTGCTTAGTGACATTTCCGTTTTTGTGATTGAGTTCTAGGAAAAGCTCATCTTCAAATATGGAACGATCCAACACATTATTATCTGCTTTATAAGCCTTCTTGATGGATTCAAAACGCTTATTTAAGAAATAAATTTGCAAAAGAAAAGCATATTGCTTAGGATTCTGATAGTAAAGGTCTAGGACAGGATTGTCATCCACTGCTTCGTAAAAAACATCTGTTCCTAAGTGTTCTCCTAAGGCCTTGGCAAGACTTGATTTTCCTGCACCAATCGTTCCCGCTAATACTATCAAAATTTTTCTTTCCTCCGATAATTTTTTCTTCTCTTATTGTATGACAATATCTCTTTTTTGTCACTTATTTGAAATGTATTTTCTCACTTGTGACATAAAATATAATGAACCTGTGAAAAGGATGATTTCATCTGATTTTGTTGTGTTTTTCAGTTGCAAATAGGCTTTTTCCCAGTCTTGCTCGAGTTGAACATTCTTTGCCTTCAAATGTGAATAGTCGGCTATATCCAGTGCCAAAGGATAATCAAAACTTGTCAGAGTCAGATTACTATGCTCGATGGTCATGAGCATTTCAATCATGGGCAGAATATCCTTAGTTGTAATAGCGGAAAAGATAACATTGATTTTCTTTCCCTTGAACTCTGTGGCTACATTTTCTAGGAGTCGTATCATGGCATGGCTATTGTGAGCCCCATCAAGAAGAGTTAAAGGTTCATCTGCAATTTTCTCCATACGAGCTGGCCATGTAGCCTGAGCTAATCCTTTACGAATCTGCTCTTCTGTAAGCTTCATCCCCTTCTTCTCTGCATAAGTCAGTGCAGATTGAACAGCTAGTCCAGCATTTTCTATTTGATGCAGACCTAGTAATGACTTAGATAGGCTTTTATATTGAGCTTGTCCATTAGAGAAATCAAAGTCTTCATTTTCTTGAATGTTGATGACATAGTCTTTATTAAATTCTACGATAGGAGCATTTTTTTCATTTGCTATGTTTTCAATGACTTGCAAGGCTTCCAACTTAATATTCCCTGTGATAACGGGAGTCTTTTCTTTGATGATTCCTGCTTTTTGCCTCGCTATTGCTTCAAGAGTTGAGCCTAAGATATTCATGTGGTCATATCCAATGGTTGTAATCACAGATACAGCTGGTTGAATGACATTAGTAGAGTCTAACAGTCCTCCTAAGCCCACTTCAATGATTGCCAAATCAACATGCTCATCAGAAAAATATTTCAAAGCCATTGCTGTGATAATTTCAAACTCCGTAATACCTGCAATCTCTTCAATTTCATCCATTTCATCTACTAGAGGTTTGATCAGCTTCACATACTCAATCAGTTTATCATCTGGAATAGGTTGTGCATTGATGGACATTCGTTCTCCAAAAGTCTCGATATAGGGGCTGGTAAAGGAGGCAACTGTCATGCCCGTCTGCATAAATATACTACGCATGAAAGCAATAGTCGAACCCTTGCCATTAGTCCCTGCCACATGAATCATAGACAAGTTTTTTTCAGGATGTTCTAAACGCTCCAAAAGAGCTTGAACACGAATCAAGCCCGGGCGAATATTAAATTTTAATCTGGAATGAATCCAGTCTAAAGCTTCTTCAATGCTCATCTGTTTTCCTTAAAATATTTTACAAATTCTTGTGGTGTTTCTTTCTCATTTAACAGAAATGTAGGAAGTTCTGCCTCTTCTCTTTCTGTATCCATTAACTTTAATAAATATCGAAAATCAATATGCTCATGTGCAAATTCATTTTTTATTGGATGAGCAGGAATATTGATAATATTAACATCAATCAACGTCCCCTTCTCAGCTCTATAACCTGTTTCTTCATGAAATTCACGGATTGCAGTCTCTTCTGGAGATTCCTCCAATTCCACATGACCTGCTGGGAGTAGAAGTTCTTTTTGATAGGGATGTTCAATAAAAAACAGCTTATTGCCCTTGAATACTACTGAACTTGCTGAGGCTTGCACATCTGGATTTTCTTTCCCTCGAAGGTGGTCATTTTCAGATAAGAGTTGACGAATTTTCTCATATTTACTCTCTGAAAAGTCTTTGGTTAAATCTATTAAGTCTTGGTTCATATCAATGCTCCTGATAAATTTTCAACCCATCTATTAAAAGTCGAGTGGCTTTGACATCATGTACACGCAAAATGCGTCCACCATCAGCAATCATCTTTGCTTCAAATAGCAGAGTAGGAATCAGTCTATCTTCTACTGGCACATCAAAAATATGAGTCATAAATGACTTACGTGAGATAGCGACCATAATTGGAAAGCCTAATTGAGTCAGTTTTGCTGTTGATTTAATACGCTCGAGTGCATCGTATTTATTATCTCCTGTATAAAATCCTACACCTGCGTCAATGGCAATATTTTCTTTCTTTAAGCCTATCTGCAATAATTTCTGGGTATTGGCTTGAAAAAAGGCAGGAAATTCATCCGCTACACACTCTGCATACTGAAACTCTGTGCGTCCATTATTCATAGATACCACTGCTGGTTGATACTTAGCAATGATTTCTAGTTTTTCTTCTGTGTCAAATCCATCAATATCATTGATAATATCAGCACCTGCTTGAAGTCCCTGCTCCATCACATAGGCTTCATCCGTATCAATAGCGAGGACTGTTTGAGGAAATTTTTGACGTAAAATTTCAAGTGGTTCTTTTAACCGTTCCCATTCTTGCTCAGGAGAAATATCTTCATAACCGGGGCGAGAGGACTTTGCCCCTAATTCAATCACATCTGCCCCATTGTCAAGATCAGCTTGCACTCTGTTCACGATATAATCTATTTCTAAATTTCTTTCATTTCCATCATAGAATGAATCAGGCGTAACATTGACGATAGAGTAGATAATCGGCTTATCAGTTAAATCAAAGGAAAAATTCTTCCCAGACCATATCAATTTTTCATTGTTCATCATTTAATTCCTTCGAGAAATTCATTGCGTTTGGATTCATCGGTCTCGTATTCTCCGAGATAGAAACTGGTGCGAGTCATTGAGTTAGATTTTCTTACACCACGCATTTCCACGCACATATGACGTGCTTCAATAAGAACAGCTACTGCCTTAGGATTTAATATTTCCTGCAAAGTTTCTGCGATTTCACGAGTGATATTTTCCTGAACAGAAAGCTTGCGAGAAACGTAATTGACTAGCCGTGGAATCTTGCTCAAACCAATAATATTCCCCTCTTGTGGCAAATAAGCCACATGAACTTTTCCAAAAAATGGCAACATATGGTGCTCACACATAGAATAGAAATCAATGTCTTTGACCATGACCATTTGTTCCTGTTCAGAAGGTTCAATCTTAAACAATTTGTACTCATCAAATGGTCCTGATTTTTGTGACGATAAGATTTCTTCATACATCTTTGCAACACGAGTAGGGGTCTCAATTAAGCCCTCACGTTCAGGGTTTTCTCCTACAGCCGAAAGAATTTGTCTTATTGCCGATTCAATGCGATGTTGTGGTTCATCCTCAGCTTCTATCACTTCAACCATTTGCTGACTATCCTTTAGAGATTCAACAGCTTGCTCTACTTGAGAACGATATGCAAAATCTTCTGCCATGATTTCCTGCAGAGGCACAAGTACAAAAAGACGATGAAAGACCTCTTTATGCGGAATGATTAACTCATCAGTATTCATCTCTTCTTTATCATAGAAAAGAATATCAATATCAATGGTACGGGGTCCCCAATGTATCTCACGAGTACGTCCTAATCGTGCTTCAACCGAATGGATAAACTTCAAAAGCTCTACAGGATTTAATCCCGTTGCAATTCTGAGCACTTGATTGACGAAATCATCTTGCTCTACCTCTCCTACTGGCGAAGTTTGATAACATTGTGAACGTTTATCAATGAGGATTGCAGGGCTCTCTCCAAGCAGATTAACCGCACGATTAAGGTAATCCTGACGGTCTCCTATATTTGAACCAAGGCTTAAATATACTGTTTTCATTGGTTTCCCCTTATACTTATCTTGTCATTTCCACTTCTGTAGAATCTAATACCCCATCAATAGGTAGATCTAGCTTACGCACATGTATCGTCACTGATTGAATTTTATCTTGATGAGCTTCTTTGATTTTCCCTGCAATTTCATAAGCAAGCGTTTCAATCAGATCAACTCGTGAATGCTCAACACTCACCTTTGTAATTTCATAAAAATCTGCATAAGACAATGTTTCTGATAGTTCATCCTTCCCAGAAAAATCAAAATTCGTCTCTATGATCAGATCAATCTCAATCCTCTGCCCTGTGATTTTCTCTTCTGGCAAAACACCAATGTGAGAATGAAATTTCATGTTATTAATTTTAATTTTGTACATCTTCTATCCTAAATATATTGTTCAATCGCTTTCCAAGCCTCTTCAACTCCTGTTTTATTAAAGCTTGAAAAAATAATAAAATCATCTGTTGAGTCAAATTGTAGAGCTTTCTTAATCACTGATTCATGCTTATTCCATTTTCCACGAGGGATTTTATCTGCTTTAGTTGCCACCATGATAACTGGAATATCATAATACTTGAGAAATTCATACATGAGTATGTCATCTTCGGAGGGCTCATGCCTCAAATCTACCAATGCAACAACAGCTTTAAGGTTGGGAGCTGTGGTCAGATATTCTTCAATTAATTTCCCGAACTGCTCTCGTGCTTTTTTTGACACTTTGGCATAACCATAACCCGGGACATCGACGAAATGTACGGTATCATCTATGTTATAGAAATTCAGCAATTGTGTCTTTCCCGGTGTGCTAGACGTCCGGGCAAAATTTTTGCGATTAAGTAAGGTATTGATAAAGCTTGATTTCCCCACATTAGAACGTCCAGCCAATGCAATCTCAGGCATATCTGTTTCAGGATATTGCTTGCTAGAGGCCGCAGAAATAGTTAGCGTTAAATTGTTTAAGTTCATATTTTAATTATATCAAAAATCAGACTATTGGTCTGATTTCTTTTCTTCTCTATTCAATTTTTCGAGCGCTCGTTCAGCCACTTCATAGGGCACCCCTGCTTCTGCTACTTGTTGTACATCTGCTTCTTGTATGGCTTTCAAGCTCTTAAAGGTTTGCATGAGTGTTTGCTTGCGTTTAAGACCTAACCCCGTAATGTTATCCAACTTAGATGAAAATGTATTCTTTCCACGAACTTGCCTGTGAAAAGTTATAGCAAATCTGTGCACTTCATCTTGAATGCGTTGCAAGAGAAAGAATTCTTGACTTTGACGACTCAACGGGATGACTTGCAAGGGTTCTCCAAATAACAATTCAGAAGTTTGGTGCTTGCCATTCTTTGCTAGTCCAGCAACAGGGATATTTAATCCTAGTTCTTTTAGAATTGCTTTGGCTGCATTGACTTGCCCGGCTCCACCATCCATAGCAATCAAATCAGGAAGCACACCTCCTTCACGCACAGCACGTCCATAACGACGAGTGATGACCTCTCGCATAGAAGCATAGTCATCAGGGCCTTCAACTGTCTTAATCTTGTACTTGCGATAATCTTTTTTACTGGCTTTTCCATCAATGAAGACAACCATTGCAGATACAGGAGAAGTCCCCATGATATTAGAGTTATCAAAGGATTCTATCCGCATAGGTGTCGGAATCCCAAGAAGCTCACCTAGATTTACAACCGCTCCGTGTGTACGTTCCAAATCCTTTTCAAGTAAATCAAACTTCTGTTGCAGAGAAACTCGTGCATTTTTAGTCGCCATGGCAACCAGTTGTTTTTTCTCTCCACGGCTTGGCTGTAGGACTTTGGTTTTGGTTAATACTTCTACAGCTTCTTTGTCAATGTCAGAGGGAATCAATATCTCTTTAGGGAGAATATGTTCCTCCTCTTGATAGAATTGTCCGATATAAGTCAAAAAATCATCCTCTGGTTCATTGTAATAAGGGAATAAATTGACATCACGCTGAATCATCTTACCTTGACGAACAAACAAAACTTGCACACACATCCAGCCCTTATCTACATAATAGCCAAATATATCACGATCTTTAAGGTCATGATTCATGACACGTTGCTTGGTTCTAAGCGTCCCGATGGCATTGATCAAATCACGATATTCAGCAGCTTGTTCAAACTCCATTTGCTCTGCTGATTTCTTCATCTTTTCATCTAATTCTTGAATGATATGGTCTTGTCCCCCAGTGAGAAAGGATTTAATTTCTTGAGACATCTCTTTGAAAACTTGTGGATCCACATGATTGACCACTGGGCATAAACATTGATGGATATGATAATAAAAACAAACTTTCTTTTCATTGAGTCCACACTTACGCATGGGGAAAATACGCTCAAGTAACTGCTTGATTTCATTTGCTGCTTTGGCATCAGGATAGGGGCCAAAGTACATGGCTCCATCTTTCTTCACACGGCGAACGGTAACCAACTGTGGATATTTCTCATTGGTAATTTTGATGAACGGATAATATTTGTCATCCTTGAGCATGATATTGAAGCGTGGTTTATTCTTCTGAATAAGGTTAATTTCCAGCACCAAAGCCTCTATATTGGACTCTGTAATGATGAATTCAAAGTCCTCTATCTCAGAAACTAGAAGCTCCGTCTTAGTGTCGTGTGAACCACGAAAATAAGAACGCACTCGATTCTTCAGATTTTTTGCCTTCCCCACATAGATGATAGTGCCATGCTTATCCTTATGTAGGTAGCAACCGGGACTATCAGGCAAGAGTTCCAGTTTTGATTTTATCGTATTGTTCATGAATTAATTTTACCACAAAAAAACTGCTCAAAGCAGTTTATTTATCTTCTATGTTAGATTGTTCTTCATTATTGCTTCTTCTGTTCTCTAAATCCTTACGAGACATTTTCTCTAAAGTATTGGACACCAATACAGAAATGGAAATAATGGCTGTAAATGCACTCATGATAGTGACAGGTGCAGATATAGAAATGGTTAGAAAGAGTGAAATAAGGATAAATGTAATGTGAATGGTACGATAATTGTGCCAATAACGCATTATAGGCCCACCTTTTTCTTTTCTCACTTTGATGTCACGTACTTTTCTCCATCTTTTGATGATGAGAACGATAATGAAGTCAAGCATGAGCATAAATACAGCTGACACAGCAAAAACTTGAACCAAGTAAGGGAAATAAATTTTTGACAATATATCGAATAATGAGTTTGGAATAGATTCAAGATTAGTGAAGCCTGTTACAGTGTAGATAAGTACAAAAACCAGACCTATTATAAGTCCAAGTAGGATTAAGCCTGCAATATAGCTGACATTAAGTGCTTTTTTCATTTTATTCTCCTTTGACCATGCGATAAAGTCTATTCGCAATCCCAGTTACCCATGGGAATCGTCCTGCAACCGTCAGAAAAAATTGCCATTTCTTTCCAATGTCTAAATTGCCAAAATAGATTTTATCTTCATTGTAGAGTTTCTTGATATTCTTGATGTGTGGGCGACTTGCCTTGAGATTTTTCAGTTCAATATCTCCGAAAATTTTCCCATAAAGCCAACAATATTTGAGTGCCAGATTATTGGACTCATAGTTAAGTAAATCAGGATAGTCCTTTTTCACACCTTCTACAATGAGTCGCTCCTGTTGAATCAAATCAAACTGTTCTACATAGAAGGGAATGCGAGTCTTGCTCTTTGGATTGACATAATAGTAATAACCGATATATTCAATAGCAGCGGCTTTTTTTACACGGACAAAGTATTGATAGTTGAAAAAGTTATCTTCAAATTCACGCCCCACTTCAAAGCGAATACCATCAAGTAATTCTGCCTTGTAGAGATTAGCATAGGCTTCCCAAGGAAAATTACGATTATCTTTAAATTCTTTTTCCAAAAAATCTTTCATGATGTCGTGATTGTTGTCAAAAACATGAACTTTCATCGTGTTTTTAACTTCTTCTGCCTTTTTGACCTGCTCATGACGAGCTTCAGAATAGGAAATATAGCTACATGATGCCACATCTACTTGGTGTTCTTCTACCATGCCATATAATTTCTCTAAATATTCTAAAGTAGCAAAATCATCAGAATCAATAAAGGTAATAAATTCACCTTTCGCCAGATCAATCCCAAGATTGCGGGCAGCGGACTGCCCCCCATTAGGAATATGTTTGACAATGACACGACTATCCTTCATCGCATAGCCATCACAAATTTGTCCTGAGTGGTCCTTAGAACCATCATCAATGAGAATGAGTTCAAAATCAGTAAATGTCTGATTAACAATAGAATCAAGACAACGTGATAATAAGTCCTCAACGTTATAAACAGGGATAATAACTGAAATTTTGGGCATAACTATTCTCCTTTCTTCAATATGGGTATGATTTCTCTGATATTTGACACATAATGATCAGCTTCGACAGCTTCTTGATTCCCGATTTTTATCGTCTTCACTCCTGCAGATTTTCCTGCCTGAATGTCTGAATCAAAATCCCCGACCATATAAGATTGTTCACGATTAATGTCAAATTCAGCAATCGCTTGCTCTAATAATCCTGATTCAGGCTTGCGACACGTGCATTTTTCAGGTGGATAATGAGGGCAATACTTGACCGAATCGATAAGTGCTCCTTGTCCAGCTAATAATTCTACTAATCGTTGATTGATGGCTTCAATTTGCTCAGTAGAAGCTCCTGCCTTAGCAATGGCTCCTCCTTGATTAGTCACCACAATGATCAGATAACCCCACTCATGAGCGAATTGGATAGCCTCTACTGCTCCATCCAAAAGTTCAATCTCATCAGGATGAGTAATATATTCCCCTAAAACAAATGAATTAAGGGTACCATCACGGTCTAAAAATAACGCTTTTCTCATCTTATTTATTCTGTAAGCGACTGAAAATACGCATCATCATGTGATTGAAAGTCAGGTGCAAGTCTTCTGTAATCTGCATATCATTAATATCTACGTGCATATGTACATGGCTCATTTCATAGAGCTTTCCACCTGTATAACCCGTCATACCAATGACCGTTGCCCCTGCTTTCTTAGCTTCATTAACAGCTTCAATGATGTTAGCAGAATTTCCGCTCCCTGAAATAGCAAGTAAAACATCACCTTTTTTGATGTTTCCTTCCAGTTGTTTGGAGAAAACTTTATCATAGCTGTCATCATTGGCAATAGCCATGATTGTTGCGATGTTATCATTGAGACAGGTGATATGCCATTTCTTCTCTAAATCATAAGAAATCCCTTTGTTGAAGTCATTCATCATATGCGAGGCTGTACTAGCAGAGCCTCCATTCCCACAGGTATAGATGGTCGCTTCATTCTCATAAGCGTCGTAGAGTACATTCATGACTTTATCTAATTCAGTCACATCAAATTTATCAATGGTCGCCTTGAGTTCCTTGTAGTATGTTTCAATATCATTTGTAAAATTCATTTTTTTATCCTTCTGTGCTATATATAATCTTAGCCCCTTCTTTGTCGTATGCAAATTTTATTTCATCGAGCTCTAACGCTTGTCTAACTGCCTCTTGTTGTTCAGGTTGAACATAGAAGAGTAAGAACCCTGCTCCACCTGCTCCAAGGAGTTTACCTCCAGATGCTCCAGCTGTCATGGCTTTCTCATAAAAACTGTCTATCTCAGGGTTGGAAACTCCTGATGCCAAGGTACGTTTGAGTAGCCAGTTCTCATGCAAAATCTCTCCCATAGCGTCTACATTGCCTGCTTCAAGCTGAACTTTCAACTCTTCTGCCAATCGGCACATCTTGTTCAGACTTTGTTCTTTGTCTGCTTGGGCATTATTCTGTGATTGCTCTGCTAGAATTTCTGCCGCATCATGTACATTTCCAATATGGAACATGAGGAGATTATTTTCAAGTTTTGCCTTGTCTCTATCAGACATCTTCACTTCTTCTACTGTTACCGTTCCATCTTTTTGAAAACGATAGAAATTAAGTCCACCATAGGCTGAGGCATATTGGTCTTGTTTTCCTATGGGTTTATCCAGTTGAGAAAGTTCTATCTGACAAGCCTCCTGTGCAAGACTTTCTTTATTGAATTCTTCTTGTTTCTGACTATGGAGGGCAGTGAGCAGGGCTACTGTAAATGCCGATGACGAACCTAGACCTTTACCTGCTGGTATATCTGCGTCAGAATGAATCTCAATGCCTTTGAAATCTCCTTTTTTGAGGCACGCACGGACAATTTCATGACTGATTTCTTCTATGTCTTCGACCACTTCACTTTGTTTATATCGCAGAATTGTTTCATTGGCATGGAAAGAGGGATGAACAGACAGATAGACATATTTATCAATGGTTGTCGATAGGACACATCCTCCATGTTTCTCATAAAAAGAGGGCAGGTCACTTCCACCACCTGCAAAAGACACTCGAAAAGGTGCTCTCGTAATAATCATATAGTTTTCCTTTGAACTTTATATATATTGAGCTTAAAATAGCTCATATCTTATCTCTATTTTAACTTATTTTCATGAATTCTTCTGTTTTCTAAATATCAACCCTAGGAATAAATTCTTGAAGTAGGCAAATTCCTCCGTCTTTCTGAATAAGAAATAACAGATAAGATTGGGGATAAAGAGGCATAAAACTACTGAAAGAATGAACTCTCCCCAAACATTGTTGACATGAACAAAATGTGCTAACCCTGCAGTAAATGCGAAAACAAGAGCAAAGGATAAGAGATAGCTGACTTGCTCTTTCACATAGACAGATACCTCACGCTTGAATATAGGTACAAAGGTATATTTGGGGAAGCTATATCCATATAAGACCATGGTACATAAGACAGTCCCCATAAGTACTCCTGCCAAGCCGAACCATTGGACGAAGAGTAAGGTTGCCACTAGATTGACCGCAGCTTCCATAAGAGGAACAAAACGATTTTCATAGAATATTCCCGCTGCCTGCTGAAAGACAGTCATAGGACTACGCATTCCCTGCACATAGAAATTCAATGCAATAACAAAGAGTACCGTCGTAGGCAAGAGAAAGCCTTCTCCTAACCACAAGTTGATAAAAGGTTGCATAATAACAAAGATAGAAACCGACGCAAAAGAATAAAGCCAAAAACAAACGAATGATAGCTTCTTATGAACAGCAAAACTCTCATCGTCGTTATGTTCTGTCAGTAAATCTCCCACACTAGGCGTTACTGCCCCCACAATTTGTAGGAAGAAATTATTCAAAGTATTTGTAATCAAAAGATAGTTACTGTACAATCCCATAACCTTTAATCCAAGGAATGAAGAGATGACCAGACTATCTGTCCCAAAAACTACAAATCCACCAAATATATGGAAAACCTGCCCTCTCATCTGCTTAAAGAAATTATGAGCAATGGAAGCCTTGAGTTTACTGACTTTCTTTTCTTTGATGTAGGGATAGCGTTTATCTGCGATAGCGTTTATCCATATATTTTTCATGACTTGAAGAACGATAACTATCATCAAAATTAAAGTAAAGTTATGCGTCAAAATCAATAATGCAATCTGTCCTAGATTATAAACGATATTATAAGCCAAATCAGCCATTGTAATGACATGCGTCTTTTGATGTGCAATAAGAATAGACTGTTTGTAAATAAAGAGATAGGACACCACCGCATCAATCAGAAAGAGCAGGTAAATAATATAAACATTCTCGCTGATGGAGGACATATCTACCATCATCGGAAGAAAAGGCAGGAGAATCAGTCCAAATACAGCAACAATTAAAGCGACAAATCGGTAACACCACTTATAAAAACGAAGTAAAGCCTGAATGGTGTCCGTGTCTTTCTTGGCAATAAAGCCATACATATTAAAAAGTATAGCTGTTCCAAGCCCTAATTCAGCCATTCCAAGCATTCCAATGATACTCGAAAAGAGTCCATTGAGTCCTTGATATTTAAGTCCAAGAATATGCACGAAATAGGACTGTGCCACGAAACGCAAGACAATGGTGATTAAGATCTGCACAGCAGCTGTTGACATATTACGCAGTGAATTTGCTGTTCTCATCATTCTCCTTTCTATAACTCTCTATCTTTTATAACTTAATCCACTCATCCTGCACTAAGCTGTTGTTTTTATTGATGGAATGTTCAGGGTACCACGTTTTTGGTCCCACGACAATTTTATCTGTGTGAGAGGATAAAAATTGTGCCCACCATGAAAATGTGGAATTTGAGATAATGAAATGCTTACACTCTCTCATTAACCGTACCTTCTCCCATAATGGATTATTGGCTTTCTCTACATAGAATTCAGCAGTAGATAAGTGCTTTTCTGCAAACTCTTGAGCATAGTCCAAATCATCTGAAAAGAGAAAGAAAACAGGATTTTGAACTTTTTCTTTGATGATTTCAATTCCTCTGACAAAGTAAGATTCATCACATTGAAAGAAATTTGCTTGATTTTCTTCAGTCAGATAATCCCCACGACGAATTGTGATACACACTGATTGCCTGTCTTGTATTTTTTTATAAAATTCAACATTTTGCTCCAGCAACTCTTCTTTAGGGGTGAAATCTGCATAAAGTTCCTCCCGCATAGATTGATAGAAATCCGAATCTTCAAAATAAGAATGTAAAAGCAGATGTTCAGATTGGAGTTCAACTATTTTCTTCTTTGTCTTTCCGGGGAAGATGAGCAATCCTTTTCTATATAGAAAATCTGCGTGTTTTTTCAAGAGCCATGGCAATTTCTCATAGGTCGAATAGGTATGCTCTTTCATCCATCTGAGATGATGCACCCAGCGATTATGGTAACGTAGAAGGAAATATTGCGATTTGCTCAAATTTTCCTTAAGAAACTCTGCAAGTGTCTGTTCCGACACATCGTATTGAGTTTGGAAATCTTTAAGATGATCTTCCCAACCCGATTCTGTTGGATTCATCTGCTTATACAAGGACAAGCGATAAAAATTGAAAAGAAGACGACTATTAGAGTATTGTTTTGCCAATTTCTTGGCATAAGCATACTGAAACATCTGATTACCTAAACGTCCGTCAATATCTACAAGAATAATCTTCATGAGCTTACCTTTCATATTTTTGTAAGAGATAGTATAGATTTGTATTGAGCATAATAAGTCTGTATTTGAACTTTTGACGCCCTGTTAATACCTTGTTAGCGATTAAAACGCTCCATACATTTTTTATCAATTTTTTGTTAATTTGCTTCGTCATACGGCTATAGTAAACATAATGATCCAAGAGATAGAGCATACCATAGGCAAACGCCTGTTTTTGATAAAATTCTAAATTTTCTTGAAATTCAAGAAAACCTTGTAAAGAGTTTTCTAAATCAGCTATTGAAGCATTGCTCCTGCTCTCAATGATCGAATTTTCATGATTGCGATAATAGATATAATTATAATTCTCAATGACTCGTGCTTTTTTGGCTAATACCCATACACGAGGAGAAAATTCTTCATCTTCATGAATTGTGTTGCGAGTCAGATAGAGGTTATTTTCAAGTAAGAATTCTCTACGATAGAGATATGCCCATATCATAGGAATGTAATTATGAAGCTGAATCTGAAGCTTGAAAAGCTCTGCTCCATTGCTCACTCCAAGCTCTAATACTTCTTTATTACGTGGCATGAGATTTTGTCGTCCATCTCCATGAATGGCTTCAAATGAACCACAAACTAAGTCTAAATCATCTTTCTCACAAGCTTGAAAAAGCTCTTTAAGAAAATCTGGCTTGACAATGTCATCTGCATCTACAAAGGAAATATATTTCCCCTGAGCGATTTCTAATCCTTTATTCCGAGCAATGGCAGCTCCTTGATTGATATTCTCCAATAATTTTATATGAGCATTGGAATCAATTAAATCCTGAATGGATGGGATAGATCCATCTGTTGAACCATCATTTGAAAGAATGATTTCTATATCTGATAATGTCTGATTGAGGAGTGATTTCAGGCATTCACGCAAATATTTTTCTGCATTATAAACGGGGATAATGACTGATACATTGATATTCATGAGATTATCCTTTCAATTTATAAGCCAGATAGACAAGATTCGGAGCTATGGTTAAAGCTTTCAGGGTCATTCTTGCACGCTTGTGTTTAAGTGGGAGGGCTTGCTTGATATACTTTTTGTCAGCCTTATATTGCTTTACCAGTGCTTTGAAATAAATTTTGCTGGTTTTTCCATTGATTTTCATCGATTGAAATAGCTTTGAAAATAGCCAATAATATCCCCAAGCCAA